>JACCWL010000036.1 GCA_013697645.1 Tatlockia sp.
ATATATCGTACTGTATCCGCATGATGTAAGTGAAAGTAAGAAGCTAGCTAGAGAGGCACTCGAGGGGATAAAAAATAAATTAGATACTTACGGGTTAATTGATGAGGATTACGGTCAAAATATTTACTACGGTGACCCTGATGACATCGATAAATTCTTTGTCATGCAATTTTTCAGACATATTGAGAAATTCCCTAAACTCAGCGAAAAAATATATGCTGAACTAAACACTCTCTCCAATGAGGGACTCTCGGTTTTTTTAAATCAGGTAGGAAAGCAATTAACCCACGGTTCAGAACTCAATTTCAAAAGAAGTATCTATCTTCCTATCGACTGCCTAACTAAGTTCGAATATTTAAGAAATTTTGATGCAAAATCTTATGGATCTGAATACAGTTCTCACAGTGCTAACCAGTTCTTTAGAAATGAAAAACTCGGACCTTATTCCCTTCATATACATCAGGTACTTGAATGGTTAGAAAAAGATGATTATACCAATCTCATGGAGCTTAAAGAAAATATAAAGCAATTATTTGAGAGTATTCGTTTTATTAGGTATCTTCTTAAGCACTGCACAGCGCAGACTAAAACTCACGCCTTTTTAGAGGAAGAGTTTAATCGATGTTATCTTCGGGAAACCAGCCAAAATGAAAGCCGGCCTGGATTCTGACGTAAAGGACCGACCCTTCTTTGGATTAATGAAATCTGATGTAGCACAGGCTAGGGTCCTAAGCCCTCAAAAATAAATGTATAAACTCTAGTTTTTTGGATGAATAAAAAATCAAATCGCCTTTTATTTGCAATCCATGCTTTGCCTTATATGCTGAGCAGCGCTATAATCACCCTTTTTCAAAAGTCCAACACTATGCATTCCATCTCTATCCGCGGAGCAAGAACTCATAATCTAAAAAATATTGATGTGGTTCTGCCACGCAACCAATTAATTGTCATCACAGGTCTTTCAGGTTCAGGCAAGTCATCTTTGGCTTTTGATACCCTCTATGCCGAAGGGCAGCGCCGCTATGTAGAATCACTTTCTGCCTATGCTCGCCAATTTTTATCAATGATGGAAAAACCAGATGTGGATTCGATAGAAGGATTGTCGCCAGCCATTTCCATTGAGCAAAAAGCGACCTCACACAATCCACGTTCAACCGTGGGTACTATTACTGAAATCTATGATTATTTGCGTCTACTGTTTGCCCGCGTAGGTGAGCCACGTTGTCCTACACACAAGTTAAGCTTGCATGCGCAAACGATTAGCCAAATGGTTGATCAGGTTCTGGCAATGCCGGAAGGTTCAAAGGCGATGATTTTAGCGCCTGTGGTGCGTGAGCGAAAAGGTGAACATGTGCAATTGCTGCAGCAGTTACAAGCACAGGGTTATGTGCGAGCGCGGATTGATGGTGAGATCTACGAGTTAGATGATCCGCCAACGCTGTCGTTAAGAAAGAAGCATAGTATTGACGTCGTTATCGATCGCTTTAAAGTAAGGCCCGATATTGCGCAACGTCTAAGTGAATCCTTTGAAAATGCCCTCAATCGTGCTGAAGGGTTGGCCATTATTGCCGCTGTTGATGGTGATTTTCCTGAAACTGTTTTTTCTTCAAAATTCGCCTGTCCAGAATGTGGTTACAGTTTAAGTGAATTGGAACCGCGTCTTTTTTCCTTTAATAATCCAATGGGTGCTTGTCCTTCTTGTGATGGACTTGGTGTAGACCAATTTTTTGCTCCAGAACGGGTTGTTCATGATGAAACCTCAAGTTTAGCGGACGGCGCTATACGCGGTTGGGATAGGAAAACGAGTTATTATTTTCCCATGCTTGAATCCTTAGCCAGGCATTATCATTTTGACATTGAAACAGCCTTTTGCGATTTATCCGAAAAGATACGTCAACTTGTGCTCTACGGCAGTGGAAAAGAGGTTATAGAATTTCGTTATCAGCGCTCGCAAGGGGATTACTATGTTAAAAAACATCCCTTTGAAGGGGTGATTACCAATATGCAGCGCCGATATCGTGAATCAGATTCTTCGATGGTCCGTGAAGAGCTGGCTAAGTATTTATCCAGTCGTCCCTGTCAAACTTGTAACGGCCATCGCTTACGTGAAGAGGCGCGCAATGTTTTTGTGGATGATAAAAGTTTGCCAGAAATTTCTGCCTATTCAATCGAAAAAGCCCATGATTTTTTTAAGCATTTAGAACTCAAGGGTTCCCGCGGTGAGATAGCGGCAAAAATTAATAAAGAAATTACGGAACGCTTAGGTTTTCTTGTGAATGTTGGCCTTGATTACCTATCATTGGAGCGCAGCGCTGAAACCCTCTCCGGGGGAGAAGCACAGCGTATTCGTCTGGCTAGCCAAATTGGTTCAGGCTTGGTTGGCGTGATGTATATTCTTGATGAGCCTTCCATTGGTTTACACCAACGCGATAATGAACGCCTACTGCAAACCTTATTGCGTTTACGTAATTTGGGTAATACCGTTATTGTTGTCGAACACGATGAAGATGCTATTCGTTCGGCAGATTATGTCCTTGATATTGGCCCCGGAGCCGGCGTGCATGGCGGTGAGGTAGTGGCTCGTGGTACGCCTGAAGAGATTATGCTTAGCCCCGACTCGCTCACAGGCCAATACCTTTCCGGTAAGCAATCGATTGCGGTCCCTGCAAAGCGTAAGGCTATGGATAAGACTAAAATGATTCATCTACTGGGGGTGACTTGTAACAACTTGAAAGAAGTTGATGTAAGCATTCCTCTGGGACTGATTAGCTGTATAACCGGCGTCTCGGGTTCGGGTAAATCAAGCTTAATTAATGACACTTTATATCCAATTGCAGCCAATAAATTAAACCGTGCGAACCTCAGCAAAAGAGGGGCACTAAAAGAAATTAAAGGATTGGATCTTTGCGATAAGGTCATTGATATTGACCAAAGCCCAATTGGCCGTACACCGCGTTCAAATCCCGCAACTTATACCGGTATTTTTACGCCGATTCGTGAATTATTTGCAGGAACTCCTGAATCCCGTTCACGTGGTTATCAGCCAGGCCGCTTTAGTTTTAATGTGCGAGGCGGACGCTGTGAAGCCTGTCAGGGCGATGGTTTAATCAAAGTCGAAATGCATTTTTTGCCTGATATTTATGTGACCTGTGATGTGTGCAAGGGTAAACGCTACAATAGAGAAACGTTGGAAATCCAATACAAAGGAAAAAATATTCACGAAATTTTGGATTTGACTGTCGAAGAAGCTCGGACTTTTTTTGATGCAGTTCCTGTTTTGGCGAGAAAATGTCAGACCCTGATTGACGTAGGTTTGTCTTATATTCGTTTAGGTCAAAGTGCTACGACCTTATCCGGTGGAGAGGCGCAACGGATTAAACTGGCGCGTGAATTATCAAAACGAGACACGGGTTCTACGTTATACATTCTTGATGAACCAACGACGGGTCTGCATTTTCACGATACCAAGCAGTTGCTTACGGTCTTATTCCGCTTACGTGAACAGGGCAACACAGTTATTATTATTGAACATAATTTGGATGTTATTAAGACCGCAGATTGGATAATTGATCTAGGCCCCGAAGGCGGTTCCAAAGGCGGACAAATTATAGCGACTGGCACACCTGAAATGGTGGCAGAATGCAAGGGTTCTTACACTGGACAGTTTTTGCGGCCTTTATTAAATCGATAATTTTCAACCGGGAGTTTTTTTATTTGCCGCCAAAGCAGGTGTCGAGAGTTACTGCATTATTAGCTGGAAGCCAGTGACCATAAGCTTCTCCATGCCAACGGCTGGTTTCTTCAAGTGTTGCTAGCACAATTTGCTGAGTAATGCCCTCCCGTTCAATCCAATCGGCACAACGTTTTAGAACCTGTCCACGAATTCGGCTTCGCATAAAAGTATAACGGGAAGGATTAAAGGCTTCATTCAGATTATCTGAGAGAAAAGGTTTCAGAAGGTTATCCTTGTTAAGGTATTTGGAAAATTCCCATTTATCTCCCTTCAAAACTAAGATCGGAGGGAGTGTCTTATCGCCAATTTGTACCTCATGAGCAACATTCATATAAAACTTCCATCCCGCGTAATTAGCCGCTAAGTCAGCATTGGAATAAATACCATTAATCAAGGTCCCTAAAAAAGTCTGCTCAAGTATTTGCCCATAGCTAACGATGGCTGCATGGGCTTGTTGGGCTGATTTTCCACTGTTTAAAGAATCCATATAAACTTTGTAGTAGCCATGACCTTGTAGGAAAAAATGGCCGAGTTTATCGGTGCCGAAATGGTAATCATACATATTAATGGTTGGGGCCAGCGCAAGCATCGATAGGGGAAACTGCGAAAAAACCAACCAATAAATACTTTTCCAAGGCCGGGCTTCATTATATTCAATAGGCTTTTTCTCTTTCGCTAAATGATCCCAACGTAACCAGCGCGGAAAACCGTGGCCAGTTCTATCAAAAAATAAATCAACAAGATAGGAATCTTTGCGACGCAATGCCAATTGCGAAGCTGCATATTTGCTAGTTTTAGCTCTGGGTAGAAACATTTGAATTTCAGAATTAGTGCGAGCCACAACACTTTCGAGTGCTGCAAAAAGTTGGTGACTAGTAGTTGGGCCGAGGTCTAGCAGTTCGCTGGGTGGAAGGGTAAATTGGTCTGTTTCTTCAGCTATAACTTCTTTAATTCCACAAAGACTAAACAACACTATTAAAAAGAAGAAGATTCTTGTATGAGCCATAATTCCTGCTACTTGCCTTGAGCCAGGGTCACATTAGAATACAGATCCTTTCCGACTGTCTAGACAATTTTAAGATGATTTATTTATATAAAAAAAGTCGCCTTGGTGCCTCCATATCAATGGCATTCGGTTAAGGAATTGTTATGATAAACTTCAAAAATTTTTTAAAGCCATAGATATTTATATTGAAGGATGTAAGCTGTTATGGAAAATTTTTGGAGCCCCTGCAAGGAACGCATCTGCCTATTAGCCCATTTGGAAAGACTGTCATCGGGCGATGTGCTGGTGCTCGATGCGGTTATTTCAGCTACCTTATTCTTGTGAAAGCGATTGGAAAAGGAATTCATTTAATCTGTCGCATTCAGTGTGGTTCACTGTGGTAATGTAAATAAAACGGATGAGATTATTACCTAGATACCATCTATTGCTGTTAAATACGAAAGCAAAAATTTTCTAATAAGTTCACTGTTTATATTGTTCTGTTCCGCCAATTATGACATAAATATAGGTGGCTGAACACACAATCGCATTACCATTAATATTCCGTTACTTCCCTTTTCTTTGAGGGAGGTGGCCGCCTATTTAAATTACCAAGGGCATCAACTAAATCAACATCAAACATTACAAATCTATATGGTAATGGGCGGCATTCCTTATTACCTCAAAAGCATTAAAAAAAGTCTTTCTATTGCACAGAACATTAATACCATTTGTTTTCAAAAAGGTGGGACATTATGTGAGATCAAGCATACAGATAAACCTTTTGTCATAACTAAAGATTATGCACTTGAACTAGAAAGAAAATTAATCATTTATAAAGAGAAGATGCGAACTAAAAAGCAATTAGTGTGGTGTTTAATTTCAGCTAATGGGGTTTCAACGAATGAATTCTTTAAGAAAATTATCTCTAATGTTATTACCCTTAAAGATTTATTTTAAATCTCAAATAGTAAAAATTAGTTTAGCGCAAGAAAAATTATAATGATGCAGGGGATTTTAGGGTTTACCCGCATATCCATACTATTAGTTTAGGCTGGATATGTGGGTAAACCCTACATTTAAAATATTAAGACTCTTATCAGGTATAAATTCATGACCAGCTTCTACATCCAGCAGCCAACTTCTGTGGTTTCTTGGTCTTCCTTTTCACAACAGATTAAATGAATCAGATAAGACAAGTTTGAACAAAGCCACTCTATAAAGAGAACTAGCCAATTCATTGAATGATTATTTTCTGAGGAATACATTTCCACCAAATGAATATTATTTTCCTCTTCAAGTGGACAAAGATCCGCTTTTTCATCAGCTTTAGAAAAAATAGACGATTGGATCAGATGTTCTGTGCTAATTGATAATGTACTGTTTTTTTCAACTCTTTCTTCAAGCTCTAATTGCAGATCATTTGTATATTCGGGGGGATAAAATAACGATAATCCCTGGCATCCTAATGACCAGCGAGATTTTATGAAAAAATCTCTGAGCTCAAATTCTGATTTTGCTTGGTTATTTTTATGATAAAAGCAAGGCAAATAGGATTTTAATTGCTCTTGAAAGTAATAAATCAGCTCTTTTTCAACCTCAGTGTTGCTCTTTGTGCCGTCGTTAAGATTGAGCGCTAATTGGATTATATCAGCGGCAATATTAGGATCTTGCAGCATTTCTATAATAGCTTTCGTAAAAAATAGGCTATATAAAGTGCAATTATTGTCTTTTTCATGAGCTTGAAGGTGATGAGAAACATCAAGAAAGGGAGTCTTTTTATTAAAATCAATTAAGATTGATTCACTAAACAACCCATCTCTAAATAATCTAAATACACGATCAATAGACGGATCCTTTAGTGCATTCTTATAGTCTGGTAAAGAGCCGTAGACATCTATGAAACAAATCTCTTTTTCTTCTTCATTAACTA
>JACCWL010000292.1 GCA_013697645.1 Tatlockia sp.
ACAGCTTGAAAAGTCAGCAAATTTCCCCCAATTATGCTACACTTGAATTAAACAAACTGGAGTTTTTGCATGAACAGAAATGACGTAACTACCTTAAGCCAGCGTAATGAATCCGTACTTGCTACTAACAAAGTTCTTCGCAATACTTATTTATTACTCGGTATGACCTTTCTCTTTAGCACTTTAACAGCTTATATGGCTTTTGCTTTTGCCGTAAAACCTATGAATCCATTGCTTATGATTGTAGGTGTTTATGGCCTGATGTTTTTGACTCACGCACTTAAAGATAGTGCCTGGGGCCTACTGAGTGTTTTTGCCTTTACCGGTTTCCTTGGATACACCCTTGGTCCAATTCTTAATTATTACATTGCCAGCTTTTCTAACGGCCATCAATTGATTGGTACAGCCCTTGGTGGTACTGGCGTGATTTTCTTTGCTCTCTCAGGTTATGCACTGACAACTCGAAAAGATTTCAGCTTCTTAGGCGGTTTTCTCTTTGTGGGTGTGATGGTTGCCTTGCTTGCCATGATTGCAGGAATCTTTTTCCAAATGCCAGCTCTGCAACTCGCTATTTCAGGCGTTTTCGTGCTGATTTCTTCTGGTTTAATCTTATTTCAAACAAGCGAAATTATTCATGGTGGTGAAACGAATTATATTTCTGCAACAGTTTCACTCTTTGTCTCTATTTATAACTTGTTTGTGTCGTTACTGAATATACTAGGCGCATTTTCTGGCCGCGACTAGCGCAACCGCCTCTTTATAATATAAATCCCGGTGACTGAGCCGGGTTTTTTTTGTGCATTTTTTTAGCTATCAATGAAGGATGACGATGAATTCAAAAGTATTTGTAAACCGCATTTTGAATATGAAGAAAATTAAATACATTGGTTTGGACATGGACCATACTTTAATTCGCTATAATACGAAAAACTTTGAAGCCTTGGTTTTTAAACTGACAGTGGAAAAGCTTTTAACCCAAAAGAATTATCCAGAAGAAATTCAAAACTTTGAATTTAATTTTCAAGACGCAGTTCGCGGCCTTATTATCGATTCTAAAAATGGCAATATTTTAAAGCTCAGCCGCTATGGTGCGATTCGACACAGTTTTCATGGAACAAAACAAATCAATTATGCCGAACAGAAGAAATTCTATCGCTCTATTTATGTCGATTTAAATGACCCTAATTATTTTGCAATTGATACTTCCTTTTCTATAGCCTTTTGTGTTCTCTACAGCCAACTGGTTGAGTTGAAAGATAAGCAAACTAACGACCTCCCAAGCTACGCCACCATCGCCCTAGATGTCTTGAGCATAGTGGACAAAATTCATTCTGACGGCAGTCTAAAAGCAATAATTAGTCAAAACCTTGATGATTTTGTCCTTAAAGAACCAGAGGTTGTTAAAGGATTAAAACGCTATATTCACTATGGAAAAAAAATCTTTATTCTAACAAATTCTGAATTTTTCTACACTAAACTCTTATTGGATTATGCTATTAACCCTTTCTTAGAAAACGGAGAAACCTGGGAATCTTTATTTGAATATGTCATCACTTTGGCTAATAAACCTCGTTTTTTTTATGACAAACTGCGATTTTTAACGATAGATCCTAAAAACGGTACCATGACTAATGTTCAAGGCAAAATAACTCCGGGAGTTTATCAAGGTGGATGTGCAACAAAATTCACAGAAGATTTAGAGATTAATGGGGATGAAATTTTATATATTGGCGACCATATTTATGGTGACATAGTTCGCTTAAAAAAGGATTGCAACTGGCGAACAGCCTTGGTTGTTGAAGAACTGGGTCAAGAAATTATCTCCCAAAAAAATGCCCTGTCGGTTGAGACGAAAATTGTTGCGTCTATGGCTGTTAAAAAAACTCTAGAAGAAAAATACTTGGAATTTCAGACAGGTGATTTCGAAGAGAACTCCCATAAACACGAGCCCCAATTGCAAGACTTGCAAAAACAAGTTACAGCCATTGATGTGGAAATTTCCAAATTATTACAAGAAGAACAACGTTTTTACAATTATAAATGGGGACGAGTATTTCGGGCAGGTGCAGAAGAAAGTTATTTTGCTCATCAGGTGGATCGCTTTGCTTGTATCTATATGGAAAAACTCGCTGATTTACTGGAGCAATCACCACTTACCTATTTTCGCGCTCACCGGCGTTTGTTGGCGCATGATTTTTTGGATTAAGATCTATCAACATGCGACTTGTTCGAAGTAAAAAATTAATACGAGTATAGTGATTTTCTTTATGCCGCATTACCAACCAATGTGGGTTATACCCTCAGAAGGATTTTTTTCTTCATCTTCAAGCTCACATTGCGTTGATTCATCTAAGAAATTGGTGGCCGTTTTAAAAAATGAATTCAGGTCGGTTCGAATTTCTTTTTCTCTGCCTTTATTAAAAAGTGCTACACCACCTGCTAAAAATAGAGCTCCTGATAGGATTAAAAAAACGCTTAAACCCGCGAAAGGATTAATAGCCAGTGCGCCGATGAGGAGCGCTACAGCGATAAATACCAGAATGCATCCTGCTATTTTTTTCCAGGCTGTTGCCTTCCATTCGAAATGGATTCTTTTTATAAGATAAAGGTCTTGAATATCTTCTAAATTAGGTGAAATAAGAATTTTGTTCGTTAAGTAATTGATTCGATTGGCTATACCTTGAGTAATCAAATTGTCTTTAAGCGCACGTTGAGTGGAAAGATAAAGTTGCTCAGCTGCTAAGTTGAGCTGTGGATTAAGCGTCTTTATTTCTAAGAGCTCTGTCTTAAGACTATTAATCGCTTTTTGAAGCATTTCTACAGAGTAAACATGGATTTCTACATTCGACTCACCTTTTTTACTATCATCATCCCAAAAATTTCGTCCTGTATTAATCGTGAACGCATTTATTGATTTTGCAAACTGTTCTATTTCTTTATATATAATGTTTGTTCTGTGGCTATTAAAAAAATGATTGATCTCTAACTTTAAATTATGCCTAGCAGAGTATTCATTTTTTTTATTATCTATGGGTTCCTGAGTGATAGCATGCGACGAAAAATTAATCGATAATCCTCTTTTTTGAAAAAATAGGTTGAATAATTCAGTTAATTTTTTTGTAGTTGCTTCGATAGGAATCGAATCATCAAATGGAAGATGTTTCTCATTAGAATTTGAGGAAGTATGAATGGAATCATAAATTTCTCTTCGCTTTGAATCCCCTAACGTTTCATAAGCCTCATGGAGATTTATAAAATCTGTAGATTCATTCGATTGTTTTTTATCAGGGTGAGATTGGAGTGCTTTTTTACGAAAAGCCTTTTTTATTGTTTCCTCATCAGCATCAATATTGACCTCTAAGATTTCATAAAAATTGGTCTTGGTTTTTCTATCCATGTTGTTGAAATCTATATCCTGGAACTCTTGTTTGAACAGATTACGGATAAATTCGGGAGCCTCACTCATTTTAAAAGTGTAAAAGCTCCCATTTGTTTTACTATAAGGACCATAAAGAGGCTTAGGGGGTTTATATTCTACAACAGATGTCGAATCTGAAAAAAATTTATCAAGCATTGAATACACCAAAATAAAATTTAAACAATTATACACCAAAATGATGATTATAAAAACATTTAATGGGTAAAATAAGTCTAAGCGCTAAAAACAGTTTTAAGAATGTCCATTAGGTCTTTGGTAATGAGAACAGTGTGGTTGATCTATGATTATTGCAATTCCCAATTGAAATCTTGAGATATAGAAAAGCAATTGATTATTAAATGCGAAAATTTTCACGATAATAATGTGATTCTCAACCAGGCAACGCACCTTATTGAATTGAACAATTTTCATTCCTAGATTCTTCTTCATCGGCTTTTTGAATCTGGTGGTGTTCAACTGGACATCCAGAAACTAATGCTGAGTCTATTTTGTTCAATAAGTTCACCAAATGTTGTTTTCCTAACAGATAATCAGTAATAGAACTTTTAAACTGTTTATCTGCGGTTAAATTATTACAAGCTATAAAAACATCAGCCCCTAATTTTTTTATCTGAATTCCAGGAGTTCCTGCTCCTTCATTAAAACAAACAATGTTGTCCCTTGTTTTGTATACTTCATACCCACCAAAACCAACGCAAGTCTCAAGAGGTAAATTCGAAATCCAGTTAAAAAATTCACTTGTGGATATTAGGGTTACGTGAGTTCCTAACTTTGTAGAAAAACCAACGCTCTCTAGCTCAAAAGAAAAAGAATGAGCCACCGGGATTAAGTTATATTGAGGGTAATTTTTAGATAAAATCTCAACTAGATCATTCGGTAAAATTTTCACAAATTGAGCGTATAAATTTTGCCAATAATCGGAACCAATTTTTTCAGTCTCAAATTCATTGCTAGTTTTATCTAATAAAGCTTGTATTAAGTCTGTTCTCTGTGAATCTAACTCATCATTGTAGCGGCCATCTATGTATTTGCTTCCACCAGCGTGACCTACATTTTTAGAATCTGGAAAAATAATTAAATCCATAAAATTTTTCCAATTCGTATTTGTAAGGGTCAAATGAATCATTATAGCGCGGTATATTGCAATTCCAGTTAACATAATAACCGCATTTAGTTGATTTTTATTTCCGTTGATTAATAAGGGATTCGCGGCATCATTATCTTTAAAAATGCTTTCCCCATATTGATTAAATAGGCGTTTAATATCAGCTATCGCAAAAATGTAAATAGGATTAAACGACAAGGCCGCTGGGAAACAATAGGGTAATAAGTGTGGACTCTCTTCGAATATTTCAAATTCTACAGTTGGATCACGAAGTTGCCAAAATCCCATAGTTGGTTTTTGATCAGCTTGTTTGTTTAAATCAGGAAACTCATCACAATCCGTATCAAAATAATATCCACCTTTGTAAACCATCAATAAATGGCGGGTAAGATCACTGGCGTTGGCATCAGGGTAACCGCATCTTAATTGAAACCTTTTATAAGAGTTGTACGCACATCATCATTAAGCGCAGCCATATGTCTCTTGCGTTTCACGCTTGCATCGATAGAAGAATCACGACGAATGATATTGAGTGCAATATGCCTGAAAATGGCATAATTTTCTGGAGCAGCTTCTTTTCGAATTCTAGATTCATCTTCACGGAATGTGACGTCTAGCGTCCAGTGCAAAGAATTTTCCACAGCCCAATGCTTACGAC
>JACCWL010000008.1 GCA_013697645.1 Tatlockia sp.
GGCAAGGTAAGAAATTGGGAGGTAGTATCAGAGGTAACTTTAAATCCAGAAAAACAAGCGGTAATTAAAAAACTATTAGTGGCCTAAATTTACAAAAAAGAGTGTCAACTAGCTTGCAAAACGCCGAACTCCTCACTAAATAAATTGGCATTTGAACCGGTTATATATATTTTACAACCTTTATTATACATACGCCGGACAAACAATTCCCACTCAGGTATATTCTGTATTTCATCAAAAAAGAAATTATTCTGTGCACCATAAAGTGAAATGAGTGTTTGGTGCAAAACCTCAAAATCTTCCGTTCCGAAATTAACTAACCTTTCATCTTCAAAGTTAAAATAATAATCGTTTTCAGTCTTACGCAGTCTTCTAATGTGCTCCAACAGCACTGATTTACCGCATCGCCTAATGCCTGATAAAACAATAATTTCTTCATTTTGACTAAGACGAACAAGCTTCTTTTCCACAGCCCGTTGTATATACAACTTTGGCCAACGGAGATCTTCACGCTGATCTAAAATGATACGTTTGAGTAAATCTGGCGATATAGTCATTAAACCCTCCATTCAAAATGGAAGGATAACCTCAAAACCATCCGCTGTCAATGGATGGTTTGAAACTCCGAGAGATCTGGCCATCCCTTGCTATCTCAACCCCTAGAGCTAATTAGTTAGCGAGCTTGGTAGTGTTATGTTTTTCAATACATCTTTTTTTCAAAATGGATAATTTCATCACAAAGGCGTTCAGCATGGGCTTGAACTTGCTGGCTATCAGGCCCTTCAACCATAACTCTTAATACCGGTTCGGTTCCTGAGGGTCTTAATAAAACCCGTCCTTCTCCTTCTAAGAGATCTGACAAATCTTTAACCATTTCTAAAACTTTGGTATTTTCTGCCAGTGAAGTTGCATTCTCGGTTTTGATATTAATTAAGGTTTGTGGCACAAGTTGAATATCTTCGACTAATTCACCCAAGGTTTTCTCTTGTTTTATCATGCAAGATAACACCTGCAAGGCGGCAATAATTCCATCTCCAGTTGTGGTTTTATCAAGGCACACAACATGACCAGAAGATTCACCGCCTATTTTCCAATCTTGTTCTTTCAAGGCTTCAATAACATAGCGATCACCTACTTTTGTACGCATGAATTGAACATTTAGCTTTTTTATTGCCTTTTCTAATCCATAGTTGCTCATGAAAGTACCTACTACTCCACCATGCAACTGTCCCCTCTGATAACGCTCTTTGGCAATAATATAAATTATATGATCACCATTAATAATATTCCCTTTTTGGTCTATTAAAATTAGCCTATCACCGTCTCCATCCAGGGCAACTCCAAGGTCTGCACCTGTATGTAAGACAAGTTTACGAAGAGAATCAGGCGCTGTCGATCCGCAGTCCCGGTTAATATTAAATCCATCAGGCTTATTACCCATGGCTATCACTTCGGCTCCAAGTTCGCTAAAAACATTCGGAGAAATGTGATAAGTAGCACCATTGGCGCAGTCAACCGCTATTTTTAAGCCAGACAAACGAGTTAAGGAGGGGACAGAGGATTTACAAAATTCTATGTAACGGCCAGGTGCATCTTTAATCCGAGTTGTTTTGCCTAATTTTGCAGAACAAACCGTTTGTAGTGGTTTCTCAATTTCCGCTTCAATTGCCAATTCCATTGCATCAGCTAACTTTGAGCCATCTGCCGTAAAAAATTTAATGCCGTTATCTTCAAAAAGATTATGGGAGGCGCTAATGACTATGCCAGCATTGGCACGTAGAGTTTGAGTAAGGTATGCGATTGCAGGCGTTGGCATTGGGCCAAGCAAAGAGACATCAATCCCTGCAGCAGAAAGTCCTGCTTCAAGTGCTGATTCGAGCATATATCCGGAAACGCGAGTATCTTTACCGATGATTACTTTTTTACGCTGACCGCTGGTATCCGCAAGGACTTTGCCCATAGCCCAACCTAATTTCAATACAAATTCTGGGTTAATATTTGATAAACCGACTTGTCCGCGAATACCATCTGTACCAAAATATTTTCGTTGATCCATCGCTATGCCCCCGCCTCTTTATTTTGTCCCATTTTATTAATGGCTTGAACCATTGTTAACGCTTGATTAGTTTCTGCAACGTCGTGAGTTCTTATAATTGCAACTCCTTGAAGAGCCGCAAACACAGCAACGGCTAATCCGCCAGCTAAGCGCTGATCAACCGGAGTATTTAAAACTGCTCCTAAGGTTGATTTACGCGAAACACCAAGCATTATGGGTAGTTTATGCTTAGAAAATTGTGCAATTTGATTAACAATACGCAAGTTATGTTCCACAGTTTTACCAAAGCCAAAACCTGGGTCTAAAATGATATTTGTGCGTTTTATGCCAGCAGCTTGACAAGCAGTGATACGTTGTTCAAAAAAACTGTTTATTTCATCGACAACATCCCGCTCATAGCTAGGATTAGATTGCATAGTTTGTGGATCTCTTTGCATATGCATTATGCATAAGGGAACGTTTAATTCTGCCGCCATTGCTAATGAATCTTCAGATCTGAATCCCGAAATATCGTTAATTATCGATGCGCCGGCATAAACCGCGTCACGCATTAGGGCCGCCTTCCTAGTATCAATTGATAAACAAATTTCACTTTCTCGGGTTAATTGCTTAAATACAGGAATTACTCTGGCTGATTCTTCTTCACAACTTACAGTTAGAGCACCAGGCTTTGTTGATTCCCCGCCTATATCAATTAAGTCTGCTCCAGCAGCAATCATTAGATGAGCTTGCTTTAAAGCTTGCTCGGGCTGGTAATAGAGTCCGCCGTCTGAAAAAGAATCAGGCGTAACATTAAGTACGCCCATGATTAAGGGTTTTTTGAGATTAGTAGTTTTATAGGACTCACGCCACTGTTTAAATTGCTCTGTATTCACAAGAATTGCTTACCTATCGCCGAGCTAGATGTTCGAGTCTTATAAAAATGTCAAATTTTTAATGTTCGCCGGCAGGATGATCGACCGCCTTTCCATTGACTGATTTTACCGTGGTGTCTTCGCCCTTTTTATCTTGATCCATTTTTTTGGATGATTCCCAATCTTCTGGAGGACTAGGTTCATTTCCGCCCATAATCTCGGCAATTTGCTTGGCATCTATAGTTTCGTACTTAATTAGAGCCTCTGCCATCATATGCAGTGTAGCTAAATTGGCAAGGAGCAGTTCTTTAGCACGTTGGAAATTCCTATCAATAATTACTCTGACTTCATCATCAATTTGCTGAGCAGTTTTATCGGATATCTCTTTATGTTGATTTACAGTACGACCTAAAAATACTTCACCTTCTTCCTCACCAAAGGTCAGAGGCCCCATATTTGATAAACCCCAGCTGGTAACCATTTTACGCGCAATTTCAGTTGCTCGCATAATATCGTTAGAGGCGCCTGTAGTAACATTTTCTGCACCAAAAATAATTTCTTCAGCAATACGACCGCCAAAGAGGCTTGATAATTGGCTTTCTAAACGGCGTTTAGAATGGCTGTATCTATCTTGCTCAGGTAAAAACATTGTTACACCTAAGGCACGGCCACGTGGGATAATAGTTACTTTATAGACAGGATCATGCTCTGGCACCAGCAAGCCAACGATGGCATGACCGGCTTCATGATAAGCGGTTAATTTTTTCTCATTTTCATCCATTACCATGGATCGCCGTTCTGCGCCCATCATAATTTTATCTTTTGCCTTATCAAGGTCTATCATACCCACTTTACGTTTATTAGACCGTGCCGCAAATAGAGCCGCTTCATTAACGAGGTTTGCTAAATCAGCACCGGAAAAACCAGGCGTTCCGCGAGCAATGGGTAAAACTTCAACTTGTTTATCTATAGGCACTTTCTGTAAATGAACTTTAAGAATTTGTTCACGACCCCGAATGTCAGGCAGAGGAACAACTACTTGTCGGTCAAAGCGACCGGGACGGAGTAAAGCAGGGTCAAGAACGTCAGGACGGTTAGTAGCCGATACTACAATTACGCCTTCATTGCCTTCAAATCCATCCATTTCAACTAAAAGCTGATTAAGTGTTTGCTCTCGTTCATCATGCCCACCACCAAGTCCGGCACCACGATGTCTACCCACAGCGTCAATCTCATCGATAAAGATGATGCAAGGGGCCTGTTTTTTTGCTTGTTCAAACATATCACGAACACGAGATGCACCTACACCAACAAACATTTCAACGAAATCAGAGCCTGAAATTGTGAAAAAAGGAACCTTGGCTTCGCCTGCAACAGCCCTTGCTAACAAGGTTTTACCCGTACCGGGAGGACCTATCAGCAGTACACCTCGTGGAATACGGCCGCCTAAATTTTGAAACTTGGTTGGGTCGCGCAAGAAATCAACTAGCTCCTTAACTTCGTCTTTGGCTTCATCACAGCCAGCAACATCAGCAAAGGTAACCTTAACCTGATCTTCCCCTAACAAACGGGCTCGTGAACGACCAAAAGACATGGCACCACGGCTACCGCCGCCTTGCATCTGGCGCATGAAGAAAATCCAGACTCCAATCAAAAGTAACATAGGGAACCAGTTAACAAATAAGTGCAATAAGAAACTTTCCTGCTGCTTTTCCTGGCCACTGACTTCAACCTTGGACTTTAACAACTCGCCAAGTAAGGCATCATCTTGCATGGGCATATAAGTCACAAACCGATGATTGTTTTTTGTTGAACCTTTAATAACCTTGTTATCTTCGATAGTCACGGAAGTAACCATGCCTTGATCGACTTCTTTCAAGAATTCACTATAGGAAAGTTTTTCAGCGGAGGAATGGCGCGGGCCAAAATTGCTGAATACAGAGACCAATACGATAGCTATAATCAGCCAAAGAAATAAGTTTTTTACCATGTCGTTCAAAGCATTAACCTCGATTGTGACGTATTTCTACGACGATAACTATTCAGCACAGTTCACCGAAAAGCCATATTTGCCCAACCTACACTCAAATCTGACTTTTCACCAAGATTCAAAAAATCGTGAATAGATACAAAGTTACTATAAATTATATCCCTTCGCCAGCAAATAGGTTTCACGTGAGCGAGCACGTGATGCTAAAGGTTTGCGAATTACTACTCTATCAAACTGCGACCGCGCTAGTCTAATGAGATCATCAAAACCAGCACCATGAAATATTTTTACTAACATAGTCCCACCTGGCTTTAGCATTTTAGAACCAAAATCAAAAGCAAGTTCAGCCAAGTACATTGCTCGAGTTATATCAACTACAGTTGTACCACTCATATTTGGGGCCAAATCTGATAAAAGCAAGTCTAATCCTCGTTCAGGAACTAAATTTATTAATTTTTGCAGAACATCATCCTCGCGAAAATCACCCTGAATAAATTCAACATTGGCTATTGCGTCCATTAGAAGTATATCTAATGCAACAATGATACCATGTCCATGTAATTTTTCCGCCACATACTGTGTCCAACCACCTGGCGCTGCGCCCAAATCAACTACTGTCATACCTGGTTTTAATAATTTTTCTTTCTCATCAATTTCTTTTAACTTATAAACGGCGCGGCTTCGATATCCTTC
>JACCWL010000032.1 GCA_013697645.1 Tatlockia sp.
ACGTAGGTCGGCGCCCCTGGCCCGACATTTCTTACCCGTTAACCCAATGTCGGGCCAGGGGCGCGACCTATTCTTGTTTTAGATCAACGTAGTCTTGATGCAGCGACACTGTAATCAAGGTTTCTACCTTTTTTATTGATAACGCGAAGGTCGGCATCCCTGGCCGACAATGGATGCACCCTAAGAAATGTCGGGCCGGGGCGCCGACTTACTCTTGTTTTAAATCAAGCCTTGATGCAGCTTTTTGATAAGGTTTGCTCTATATGCTCGAGCCGTTTTACAACCTCGTTAGCACTTTATTCGCTAAACTCAGTTAAAATGCGATCGGCGATACTAAAGGTATTTATACCGCAGGAATTGGATAAAATAACTAACCAAACCTTTTTTTCTGGCAGATTAGCAATATAGGTTCTAAATCCAAGCCATTCACCCTGATGATAGTATTGGATAGTGTCTTTAAAATAATCAATAAACCAACCGTAACCGTATTTGATCGATTGATTTTTATTGTCTAGACCGCTGGTAAATATTTTTTTCTTCGTTTTTTCAGAAAATACAGTCTCATTTTCTATCGCTCTAATCCAATACAATAAATCTTGAAGTGAAGAGTAAATTGCACCGTCACCATAGACCATATCAATAGGACATTCGTTAAAAACATTAAAGAAAGGCCATTCGCTATAACCCGTTACTTGTTGATTAATTTCGTTTTGCTTAGGCAGCAACAGGAGAGTATTTTCCATTCCAGCTGGGATAAAAATATACCTTAACAAATACTCTGCATAAGACATTGAAGTGATTTTTTCAATCAAAGAGGCCAGTAGAATATAACCTACATCATTGTATTCAAATTGTTCTCCGGGAATAAAATTAAGCTCATCTAAAACCAGATAATCGATGACTTGTCGATTGGTAATTAATTGATTTTTCTTCCAGTGTCTTGAGGCAAAATTAGGCAATCCTGAGGTGTGATAGATAAGATCTTTAATTTGAATAGCAGAATAAACTTTTGAAACCTTGGGAAAAAATTTTATGATGGAATCTGAAGTATTTAAGAGAGACTGCTCCTCCAATTGAGCTATAGCCGCGGCTGTAAATGCTTTAGAAAGCGAAGCTAAATTAAAATTGGATCTGGGAAAAATAGGTTTGCGATTTTCTAAATTGCTTAATCCATAGCCCTTTTGCAGTAGGATTTTTTGATCTGCAATGAGCATAACAGCGAGGCCAGGTGTTAGATCTCGATTATATTTTTGCAATAATTGTTCAAGATCATCCAATGAATTTGCCATAAATTTCATCCCTGTAATCGTTAAACTTTAGTGGGTAATAACCTTAAAACTAAATACCCGCGATAAAGTCCGGCATCATTATCAAAGGTTGCCATGCTATCGAGCAATAATTTTTCTGGAACCCAATAAGGTTCATAAAGTTCTCTATCAGTATCCAAGATTAGAGCACGCTTTGTCTTACTATCGTAAGCACCAATCGGCGAAAAATGACCTACACTCATGGCGCCTGTGAAAAATTTTTGATTAAAATTGGCAATAATAAAGGTTGTTCCAGTATTTTCACTTTCCATCAGTAGATTACGTAAGCTGAACTCATCTCTTTTTGAATTGCCTTTTAACTGCACTAAGTCTAGCTCAAAATTGAAAATTCCATAGGCTTCTAGTGCTTTTGCTAGGAACGTTTTTAATTGAACCAGGGTTACGCCATCGCCGCCTTGTTTTACAGCGTTGCGCCAATCATTGTCATTGACTCGATTTAATACTTCATCTTGGGTGGCTAGGGCTCTTTTGGTCATCAGTTTTTGCTGACTTAAGACTGCATTAACAATCATGGTAGCAGAGGCTAGTGAACAAGAGCTGTCAGTCAATTGTGGGAGATAGTAGGGGCTAAGACGCCAATAAAGAGGAGCTTTATTGTTCTGAATGTATTGATGCGAATGAAGAATCGATTCAATACCAGCAGCATAGCGTGAGCCTTCAACCATTTTTGTTTGTATACTAGGTTCAGCTCGTAAAGAAGAAGCAAGAAAATTGCTCATAAAAAAGAGTAAAAATGAGAATTTTTTATGTTTCCTCTTAGGATGATTTATACTTGATACAAGTTTTATCAATTTAATGTTCTCTTAAAAGCAGGTTAATAAAGAGGTTCGGCATTTTAGCAGAAAAGATAAAATAAGATAGATAGTACACTATTTGAGCATATATGGTCAATATTTATACTGCAATCAAGCAAAAATATAACTCTGGCTTTCGACAATTGTCTGATGCCACTTGTGGGCCTGCGTCAATTATTCTTGCAGCTATGGGGCTAGGTTTGGGCTTAAAACAAGAAAGCGAATGGCGAGATCCGCGTTTCCAACCTTGGGTACCTGTTAATGATTTCCTATCTCGAGGAATGGCTCTACATGAACTACAACTCACATCCCAACTCATTTTTGCAAATCAAGTCGAAATTAGCTTAAGGCGCGCTTATCCTGAGAATTTCAAACTTTTCAAACAGGATATTAAAAATGCTTTTCAGACAGAAAGGGCCATTATCATTGTCAATTATCGTCAAGATGATTTTATTAAAACTACGCTTTGTGAGTGGGGAAATCCGCATTATTCTCCTGTTATTAACTATGATACTAAACGACAGCAAATTCTGATTGCAGACGTGGATAATTATGTCTCTGAACCTTATTGGGTAAAAATAAGTGCTATGTTCCACTCAATGTCCCATGTTAATCCTGCATTCAATATGCCTAGAGGCTGGTTAGTGCTTCGTAAACGTGATGAGCAGGAGTGAAGGAATGCCAATTCTGGGCTAAATATCTCACCTAAAAATATTGCCGATCTCTCAGAGCATTACTACTCTACACTTATCAATTTAAATGTTTATCAATCCATAAAATACTTCGATCCAATGCATCTTTACGATTTTCAAATTTCTTAAGTCCATGTCCTTCTTCTAGATAGTATTGATATTCAGTCTCTACCTTATTGCTTTTTAAAATATAAAATAATTGAAAAACTGTTTGATAAGGATCCACACTACCTTTTTGTGGATTCCCCATTAAAAACAAAGTAGGTGTATCCGCATTAGCTGCATGGTGTAGCGCTGAATTTTTCAAATAGTTTTCAGGAACATCCCAGGGTGTTCCGCCATAGAGGATGTGGTGGCGTTTTAAGGGTAGTTCATTCAATGCCGCGATCCATTCATCTGCCCAACCCTCTAATGAAACAACGGCTTTATAGCGATGTGTGGAAACCGTTAACCAATTGGCTCTTAAGCCCCCGGCGCTATGACCAATAACCGCAAGGCGTTCACCATCGACGAATCCTTTAGCAATTAATGAATCTACTCCAGCTTCAATATCCTTTAAATCGCCCCCTAAGCGATCATGCTCTTGCAAAAGATCGCGCGAAACTGCTAAAGAACCAAAGGAAGCTGAAGAACGAAACTCAGGAATAAATACGGCATAACCTTTTGCGGCCCATAATTGCCATTCAAGGGGAGTGGAGCCCAAAATAGCACCGGATAAAGAAATAGCAGCTCCAACATCCCCACCATGAATATCTACAATTAAAGGATAATGATTAGCTTCTTGATAATTAAGAGGCATAACCAATAATCCTCGCATATTCACTGGGTAGTCGGACGTTTTCCATTCGACTTCTCGCACTTCGCTTAAGGCTATATGGTGATCAACTGTAGATTTTGTATCTATTATTTCGGCATCAGAACCATCATTTAAGGCTAGATTTACAATGTGGTTTCCATGTGCATCTTTTCCTATCCATAGGAGATGTTTGCCATCTGGCGATAGAGAAAAAGTTATTATATTAAGGGGAGCTCGAGTTAATTGTACCCCTTTTCCTGTATGAGCATTTATTTTATAAAGTTGGCCGTAAGCTCCATAAATTCTCAATGCATAAAGGTTTTCGCCATGAGGTGCCCAAGTTACCGACCTAATTTGCATCTCATGAGTCAATTGGGTGTAATTAGATGAGGGCTTACCACTAATAAGAGAAAGAAGTCCTATGCTAGTCATAAAATCAAAAATCGGATTTTCTGCATCATATAAAAAGGCAATGGAATTCCCGTCTGGTGATGGTGTGGGTTGCAGTGTTTGTTGCAAACCATCAAACTGTGTAAGGGTTGTAATTGATTTATCGCGAATATCTAAAGACTGAATCCACTCTTTATCTTCTTCCTTATTATACCGACTACCTAATCGTTCTTTTGTAAAAATCACATTCTCAGTCTTTGGAAGCCAAGACAAATCGCGGACAGAGGCATCGACAGTTGCAATTAACTCAGATTGACCTGTCACTATATCGATTAAGGCAATTTCACTTTTAGGCGGAATGGCTTTTTCCCAAGGATTTACAAAAGGTTGATGCTTAAGAACGATTTTTTTCGAATCGGGTGACCAAATAAAATCATAGGAGAAAATGAGAGAAGGCCCTAATCCTCCTTCAATCGTTGACAGTTGTTTTGTAAATCCAGTAGAAATGTCCATCACCCACAATTGTTTTTCTGCATCCTTGCCTTTTACAAAAGCAATACGCTGTCTGTCAGGAGAAGGTTTAGGAATGGTTCCTTCGCCAAGATTGCTGTATTTTTTAGTACGTAAATCGTATAAATTAAGTGTTGCTTTTTCTCCTTCCTTCTTGACTGGTAAAGTGTAAATTAGAGTGTGATTGTTTAACCAACTTGTTTTTATCGGATAATGATAATCCCCCGAAGAAAGATTAAGTAACCAATCTCTAGTAATTTTTGCCGTTCCAGAATGCGCTGGTAAGGAACTTGAAAGAGCAGGGCTTGGGATTTCTGCAGCAATCGAATTAGGACTTGCTAGGGACATTAACAACAGAATGCTATAAAAATAGCATTTCTTTTTTTGAGCATCTATTTTTTTTGTATGAGTCGATTTGCACATTAACTAGTCCTCTTCAAATAACCTTATTGAATTAGCCATCGTAAAGCAAAGTGGGATATTGAATATCTTTTATCTGATCAAATATTTTACCCGTTGATATTACTATAATCAGATTTCGCTGAATAGTATCAACTCTCAATTACGCAGAACCTCCTGTAAAAAGTAGTTTTCTATTGCAGAGAGATCTTATCGAATATCCTGCGGGAATATTCGTGATTTAACGGTTAATTTCTGGTCATCTTCATGTTATTTTTTTCGATTATCTTTCTAATTTTTGTCAATTTTTTTAGTACAGCTTTCTCCAAGGCCAAAGTCTGTGCTAATTACATCCCATTAAGGAAATAATAATGTTATTAACTTTGTTAGCGATATAGGTTGCAAAACTGTATAAAATGATTTATTTATTAAAGACATGTTAATTGGAGGTTGATGTTATGGATGATCAAAACCGTCCGAGCAACAAGGTCATATATTTACGAACAAGATGAAAAGATTACTTTCGGTAAAACTCGGCTCTTATCATTGTTAATCATAACGATAGAAGCTTTTTATTTAGTGCATCAATTTGTGCACGTTTTTTCGGAAGGCTACAGAAGTGCTTTAAATTAGTAATAATTTTTTAAGGTAAATGACCTTAAACCTGGCGTAAGAATTACTTTTTTGAAACTATAAGGAGATAATAAATGAGGTATATTTTAGGTTGGTTGCTTGGGATACCACTAAGCATCCTGTTAATAATTTGGCTATTTTCTCACCTATAAGGAGTAATTATGGAAAGCACGCGCCTCAGAGACACAACTATTGCAAGAGATTCCTACACTTGGCCTAAAATTTCCTGGTCGGCAATCTTTTCGGGAGCCCTAATCGGTTTGGGTTTAGGCTTTTTATTACAACTTTTCGGTATTGCAATTGGTCTTAGCGCCTATCACTCAACTTCAGCTGG
>JACCWL010000043.1 GCA_013697645.1 Tatlockia sp.
GATAAAGATGCAAACCCTACCTGGCTTATTATTAGAAATCTTGAAGAATTAACAGAACAAACAGATTTGTTGCAAGGCTATGATTTGCCTGAGAAGCTTATGGCTTCAGTTGTTAAAAAAGAAAAAATATTATTTCTGTTAACGGAAAAAGATTATAAAAAACCGATAAGCCAGTGGGTTGACTATTTGTTTGACTCTAAAAAAATGGATGATAATTATTATTACAGCGTTATCCAAGATCGCTTAACGGATTCTATAGATTGGGGTAAAGTGGCTTCTTATTCAGCCTATCAAGCTGAGGCAAATCACTGATTATTCATTCTATAAAAGATGTTTCTCAGTGTACTTGGGGTTTTGTTTGCTATGAATGGTGGTTAAAAAAGAAGGTAAATTCACTGTTATTTCTTAAAAGAAAATCGATTCGCAGGTTTGATCAACATCATTTGTGAGGTTAAAGTGGATACCGGTTCGATTCCGGCCCTGGGCACCAATTTCACACTTTGCAATTGTTCCGTAAGGTTCCAAACAGTACGTAACTGATTGATTAATAATATATTAGCATTGGATTTCTTCTCTCATATCCTTCTCAACTATACTTGGAATAAAATTTTCTCCTGGAATAGGGGAAAACACTGGTCTAACGAGGTAGCGAATATTGAAGGTTATAAAAATTACAAATATAAATAACAGGATAGCGTCTTAGTCATTTATTCCAAACCACAGAATCAACTTGAAAATAAACTTTCGTAGTATACAATATATATATATATACTACCGAAATATGATATCAAGTATGAAACTAAAATCATTCTTCGAATCCCATCCTGTTTTTCGCTATGAAGAGTTTCTCGCGTTTATGAGCGCTTCGGGTGCATCACAACCGAAGAGTTGTCGACAGCAATTAAGATACCATCAGAAAGCAGGAAATTTAATTCATATCCGCAAACGTTTGTATGCCGTAAAACCAACATTTAGTAAGGACCACTGGATTGATCCCTATTTAATTGCCAGCAGGGCAACAGCTAATGCAATTATTACTTATCATACCGCTCTTGAATTACATGCCATTGCTTATACGACCTTTAATGAGTTTACATTTCTAGTGAATCGGCAGATATCTCCTTTTGATTATGAAGGGCAACGCTTTCGAGCAGTTATTCAGCCAAAAACTCTGATAACTAGTGGTCATATGGATTACGGAGTGATGTAGTACAGCGCGGAGGATTACCCATAAAACTAACTTGTCTGGAGCGCACCATAGTTGACGTGCTGGATAGACCAGATTTAGGGGAGGCTGGGAAGAAATATGGCGCTCGCTTGACAACATTACACAATTAGATACAGCCCGATTAATTGAATATGTGTTATTACTGAATAATGCAACGACTATTGCTAAAGTTGGCTATTTCCTAGAGCAACGTCCTTCCCATTTTACCTTAGAAAAAACACATCTGGAAAAATTACTTACACATATTCCTAAGCAACCACACTACATGAGTCGTGAGTCTGGTGAAGGAAAATATATTGAAAAATGGCAATTAATTGTGCCGTTAGCGATTATCAATCGAACATGGGAAGAGCCTGATGTTGAAAATATCTGATTTTAAATTACGACAAGAAGCTAAAGCACGCGGCTACCGTCCAGAAATGCTTGAAAAAGTTTACCCTTGGGAGCAGATTAGTATCGAACATGTTAAATTTTCTGTGAAAGATATTTGTGACAAGTTAATCCCTGTTTTGAAAAACACCGAAGCACCTGATATGTGATTTCCAGCCACACAGACATGGGCAAAAAATTGCTTGATGAATGTAGAATTGCGCTTAGTGCAGTTTTACCCTTTCGGCAAAATGAAATAGATTTTTTAGAGCAATTGCAGTCGCATGGTGTAATACGGGCGGACTTATTGATTGATGATCCTGACTTTTGTGAACGAGTAAACCAACACCCATTATTAAATTGGCGCAAACAACAATTATTGAAGTAAAAGCCATTGATTTCGTGGGATAACTAGCCCGCTTTTCTCCAGAATATGGAGTATTCTCAAGTTTATTCATAAAATTGCTTATGTAGTCGCCCCTGAAATATTCATATAGCTCAAATAAAAACAAAAACAAACGACTTTCTTATCATATTATTTTGCCACTTTTCATTAATCTGCCTTCAAAAGGTTGCAATATAGAGGAGCTAAGTCAGGGATGAGCGAAGCCAGATTTGCCCTAAAAAACAAGACCTACCCTCTCTTTGTCTCGCTATACATCGTTAATATTAAGGCGAGGAGTATAGGATACTGCATTATATGAGTGGTTATACCCGCAAACCGCCCTACCCACAGCGTCTTCAAATATCACCGCTATCAAGAGCTATATCTGTTGCCTCATTGAAGTAAGTAGACCAATTTTTATTCACAATTATCTAAATATGTATTATGATAGGGCATAGTGTTTACTAATAAAAGAGAGAATTACAGATTTGGATATCAAGAATATTCATAAGGTAACATGTGGGATTCTTACCGAGCCAACTTGCCTCAACCATGCTCGTGCCCTTTTATACGAATCCTATATCAAAGATTTGGCTTGGGAAATTACTCATGACAACCCATCCAATATTAAAATCAACCAGGAAGATGGTCTTACAACATTAACAGATGACTTTGATGACTTTTCTACTTGGTTTTCAATTAGAAATGAAGATGAAGTTATTGCCTGCGCCAGACTTTGTAAAGAAGATGAAAGTGGATTATTGGAAATTGAACGCTATGAAAATGCCCGCCGCGCTTTAAAACCTATCCTGGATCACAAAGAAAAATTTAATATCATTGAGTTGAATCGCGAAGCAATAATACCCCGTTACTCTGAACAATGGGAGTTATATGGACTAATCATGCTTAAAGATATTTTTGAGTACTGTCTATCTCAAAATCATACTATTTTAACCACAAGCAATATTCCAGATTGGATATCAATTTATAGACTGATTTCATTCAAGAAAAGAGATGAGTACACTTTTAAATACTTTGACTCTGAACCATTACCTGTTTCTGTGTATCTGGCTTTACCAACTGACATAAAACGGTTAATTGAAAACATTGATTCATGCCTGAAAGAACGTAGAAATACAGCTTTATTGCAAGAACAAGAAAGAGAGAGTCAATTCTATGTATAACTTTGATGTTTTTGATCAAGCTCGGCGACAATACTCTATTCCAGATCTCCCTTTTTTAGACGCTCAAAGAAAAAAAACATTTTCAGAAAAGCCCTACCAGGGGTTAAAAGTACTTCATAATATACCCTTAACATTAGCGGCAGTTTTTAAAATCGAAGCTCTAGCCTTGGGCGGGGCTGAAGTGACTACCACGTGCATTAAAATGCTTCCACCTGAAGAGCGCGCTATTGATTTGTTAAAACAAGCTAATGTTAAAGTGCAGCTTGAACATGATTTTGATGAAGAATTTGATTTTCACCTCGACTGCTGTGGTGAATTACTTGACCTCACACCACCAAAAATCGGAGCAATTGAACTAACTCAAACAGGAACACAATTATACAAAATTGCTTCATTAACTTATCCCATGATTTCGGTGGATGACTCGAGGCTGAAAATATTGGAAACATTTTTTGGCACTGGTGATGGTTTTTACCGCGCTTTATATCATCTTGTTGGTGCAGAAATGCTAAATAAGCCTGTTGTTCTCTTCGGTTATGGTAAAGTGGGACAAGGAATCTTGTATGCCTTGAGAAAATTTACTAATAATATCACTGTAATTGATGTTGAAACCTATCCTGCTCCATACCCTTCTGATGTAAATTACATTAATGCCCAAAATAAATTATTAGTGAAGCAGGCCATAGCTAATGCCTGGTGTACCATTACTGCCACAGGGGTAAGGAATTTGATATCAGGCTATTACGGTTTCAAGAAGGAAGATTTTGGAGCATGTCTTCTGATCAATATGGGTGCTGATGATGAATATGGAAATGATTTTGAACAAGATGAAGTCGTATTTAACAAAAAAACATTTAATTTTTCTTTGGATCAACCCACTGCTTTACGATACCTCGATCCTGTGTTTTATTCTCATAATTTAGGAATTGATCTGATTTTATCGAAAAAAATTCCGAACGGGTACAACCCTTTTCCGGAATTGGTCACCAACGCTATTCTTGAAAAATGGCAATCTATCTATAAAGAAAATATTAATCATGCTCTAATTTTATAAATTGATCACCAACCAAAAATTTTTTTACTGATCAAACTTGCTATTACTCAATATTTAGTTAAATAACACACGAGAATATATACTATAATTCTTGAGTTATTTTTTTTAGAGTATCCATGTCCAAAATAGAAAAAAGCATGATGCAATTTCTAGTTAACTCTATGCCTGGAATTGTTTTTTGGAAATCTATCAACCTCGAATATCTCGGTGCTAATCAACAATTTCTCGAATTTGTAGGCTTGGATGATCCAAGTCAGTTAATAGGGAAAAAAGATTTTGAATTACCCTGTACCCTCCAAAAGCAAGAGTATCTAAGCAAGTTTGATTTATTGGTTCTGCAAACCGGACAAGCGCAGTATGCTATTCAAGACAGTTTTATACAAGCTGATGGCAGCCTGACCACACTCATAACTGATAAACATTCTCTATACGATGACAATCACCTTTTGATTGGTATTCTCTGCGTGTCTTCAATCGAAGATGACAAAAATGCATCAGTTCAAATTTATTTACAAAATATTATAGCAAGCGTCCCTTATTATATTTTCTGGAAAAATCCTAATTCTGTTTATCTAGGGTGTAACAACAAGTTTTCCAGCCTTGTGTGTAAATCTCCGCAAGAAGTAATAGGAAAAACTGATTTTGAACTAGGGTGGAAAAAAGGCGAACCCGAAATATTTATTGAGGGTGATAAAGAAGTTATGTCAGGAAAATTAATAAATAACGTTGAGGAGACATTATTACAGCCTGACGGCTCCAAAACCATAATGCTTGTGAGTAAAGTTCCTGTTTTTGATAAAAATGAGAAATGTATTGGAGTACTAGGTGTCTCGGTCGATATTACAGAACGAAAAAAAATTGAAGAAGATTTAAGTCAAGCAAAAATTGCTGCAGAAGCAGCCAACCAAGCCAAATCTGAGTTCATAGCCAACATGAGCCACGATATACGCACGCCCTTAACGGGTATCATTGGCATGACGCAAGAAATGTTTAATGTGGCTGATAATATGCGTTCCACGCTAGCACAAGCGACTTTCGATGATGAGGCTATCTCACAGAATAAATATTTACCCTTACTAAGACAGCTTGTTGACACCGTACAGGAAGATAGCCAGCTTTTAATAGGGGCAACGGATGAATTATTAGAACTGTGTAATGAAATTTTAGAAACTATGCGGTTAGAATCAGGTCATCGACCGGAAGAGGCAGAATCGTTTAATTTACAGGATTTAGTTAAACGCAACACTGCTCTCCTACAGCCTGCCGCATCCCATAAAAAATTAATCTTATCTTATGACATTGATGAAGAGCTTCCGACCTATTTTAGCGGCTTACGGAATTACCTTGACCGTACCCTACTGAATCTTTTATCGAATGCGCTAAAATTTACTGAAACAGGATTCGTTAAAATCAAGGTGAGGTTGATAGGGGAATCTGATTTAACCTTTAAACCAGGCGACTCTTTAACTTTAGAAATTTCGGTAGAAGACTCTGGTATGGGCATTCCCAAG
>JACCWL010000053.1 GCA_013697645.1 Tatlockia sp.
ATGCGGAGGAAGAAGTTTGCCCAATACGTTTTCTTTCCTTTCTTCTGAATACTGTCTCATTGTTCACCTCGTTGCCCCCTTAATTGAAGTTATTTAGGGGTGACAACTAGCCTGACACAGGGGGCAAACCGCAGTTGCGAACGCCGATGTATCAAAAGATTTTTATGCGCACGTTACCATTTTTTTCCCGTACATTACTTAATGTTGACAGGGATTGGGATAAAGTTGGGCGCTATACCAAACATTTAAATATTGTTGATAAAACCTTTGATATATCGCAATGCTATACCAATCGGTTTTTACCGGAAACGCCCTACTCTGATTTAAAGCCAATCGCTTGTTGTCTTGAAAGCTAATCATGCAGGCAGGTATTGTGGGAATGGGGGTAATGGGGCGCTTGCTGGCACTAGCATTGCATAATGCTGGTTGGCAAGTGACCCTTTTTGACCAAAATACAGGGGATATTAATTGTAGCCTAGCCGCTGCAGGGTTATTAACGCCGGTCTCGGAGTTAGATAAAGCCGACCTACTGATTTTTCATTTAGGCCAAGAGTCTATTCAAGCATGCTGGCCGCATATTGTTGAACAATTATCGGATTCGATTTATTTTCGGAACGAAGGAAGCATCATACTTAATCACCCTTATGATCAGGCTGAATGGAGTCATTTTAGTCGGCGCATATCTAGCCAATTGGAACCTGGTGATTTTAACTTTCAACAACTATCCAATGAAGCTCTAATTCAACTTGAGCCTGAGCTTGCCAAATTCGAGACAGCTTATTATTTCCCTGACGAAGCGCACATTGATTGTCAGTCGGTAATGCCTGTTCTCAAGAAATATTTGGAGACTAATGGCGTAAAATGCTTCACGAATACGCCTGTTTTATCGCTTGAACCACGGCTGATTGTAACTGAATCAAAGTCGCATGAATTTGAGATGGTTTTTGATTGTCGTGGGTTAGGTGCCCGCTCTGTTTTTACTGATTTACGAGCGCTACGTGGTGAATTAATATGGCTGCATGCTCCTGATGTTCAGTTGCAGCGCCCAATTCGTCTTTTACATCCTCGTTATAGTTTGTACATAGTGCCGCGTCCTAACAATATTTATCTTATCGGTGCCAGTGAAATTGAAGCAGACGATTCTGGACCTATTTCAGTTCATACAACTTTGGAACTATTAACAGCAGCTTATTATGTACATGCAGGTTTTGCTGAGGCACGGATCATAAAGACAGTTACTCATTGCCGTCCCACGCTATCAAGTCATTTACCACGAATTAAATTCACCGAGGGGCTCATCGCTATCAATGGACTCTATCGTCATGGTTATTTAATTGCCCCCGCTCTAGCTGAAGAAGTTTTACGTGGCATTAAAACCAATTACCAACACCTTTGTCATCCAAAAATTTGGGAGAGTTAATTATGGTCAGCATTTATCTCAATGATGCAGGGCTGCAGATTGAACCCACACAATCGCTACAGGAGTTATTAATACAAAACAATTACATCGATCAGCATTTTGCAGTTGCGATTAATAATCAACTGATCCCTCGTATAGCTTACAACTCAACACTATTAAATCCAGGCGATCGCGTCGATATTATTGTGCCAATGCAAGGAGGTTAAGCATGTGGAATTTAGCCGGGAAAATACTAAAAAGCCGTTTAATACTTGGAACAGCGTGTTATCCCACATTAGAAGCCATGGAGAAGGCTATTCGTGCCGCGGAAGTGGACGTGATTACTTTATCAATAAAGCGCCAAGCACCACAGGGCATAGGCGGTGAGGTTTTTTGGCAAGCAGTAAAAAACTTAAGCTGCCATCTTTTGCCAAATACGGCAGGTTGTCGTGATGCAAAAACTGCTGTTAGTACGGCTATGCTCTCAAGAGAGTTGTTTGATACTTCTTGGATTAAATTAGAGGTAATTGGTGATGAGTACAATCTTCAGCCCGATCCGTTTGAGTTAATCAAAGCGGCCAAAATTTTAATCGATGAAGGATTTGATGTTTTTCCCTATTGCACAGACGATTTGGTCGTATGCCAAAAATTGGTCGATATAGGTTGCACTATTTTAATGCCATGGGCCGCTCCCATTGGTTCAGGCAAGGGATTAGTTAACCCCTATGCTTTAGAAACGCTACGCCATCGATTACCTAAAACGACGTTGATTGTTGATGCGGGCATTGGCAAACCCTCTCATGCCGTTCAAGTGATGGAATTGGGATTTGATGCAGTGTTGTTAAATACAGCGGTGGCGCTTGCCAATTTTCCTATCGCTATGGCAACTGCTTTTCGCCATGCCGTCATTGCTGGCTTTGAGGCCTTTCAGGCAGGGGTAATGCAGACAAGAAACTTAGCACATCCTAGCACGTCATTAATTGATACCCCCTTTTGGCATCAGGCTAATAAAATATGAAAAAACCACTTGTATGGTCAATTTCAGTTGTTGATCCCTCAGGGCTTTCTGGAACGCACGTTGATTTAGAAACGTTAAAAAATTTTAACGTGGATTCATGTTCCATCATTACAGCAGTGACTGCACAAAATGCGAGTGCCGTTGCAGCTATTGAAGCAATATCTAGTGATCACGTTGCTGCGCAATTTGATGCGTTACAATATGCCTTTAAACCCAATGCCATTAAAATTGGCATGCTTGGCTCGTCATCTACTCATGAGAAAATCGCTCATTTTTTGAAAGATTATTCAGGGTTTGTGGTCTTAGATCCAATACTCGCATCGTCTTTGGGAACTCCGTTAATTTTTTCTAATGTAAAGCAACATTTAGAAAGTCTAGTGAAGTTATTTCCATACGTGGATATTGTTACTCCCAATCTGATTGAAGCAGAAAAAATATTGAATCAGCCCCTCACTTCCTATCAAGATATCCAGGAAGGTGCTCAAGCCATGTTAGCGCTGGGTGCCAAAAGCATCTTACTCAAAGGAGGTCATGGAAAGGAGGCTTTATTTAGCCAAGATTATTGGACGAATGGACATGAATCTTTTTGGCTTGCTTCTCTGCGATTACCTAATAAAAATCATCGTGGAATTGGATGTACTCTCTCTTCCGCTCTTGCGGCCTGTCTTGCATTGGGTCACTCAATTAAGGATGCGATTGTTATTGCAAAAATGTACGTAACCCGTGGGATCCGGCAAGCGTTGGATATTGATCAACACAGAGCAAAATTGTTTCATGGTGGCTGGCCAGAGGATGAAATCGATCTCCCTTATCTTTCACCCAAACCTTTATTGAAATTACCCGCTCCCTTTAAACACTGCCAGATAGGATTATATCCCGTTGTTGATAGTAGTCATTGGTTAGAAAAACTATTGCCGCAAGGTGTGAAATGTATTCAGTTACGAATCAAGAATATGGATCAAATGCGCTTAGAAGAAGAGATTAAACGCAGTGTTTTTTTAGCAAAAAAATACGGTGCCACGCTGTTTATTAACGATTATTGGGAACTGGCTATTCGCTTTGGTGCTGAAGGCATACATTTAGGCCAAGAAGATCTGCAAAAAGCTGATATCAATAAAATTCACCTGTCGGGATTATATTTAGGCCTAAGTACTCATTGCCATTATGAAGTAGCAACAGCACATGCTCTCAACCCATCTTATATTGCTTATGGCCCTATTTATCCGACGAACAGCAAGGTTATGTCCTTTCAACCGCAAGGAATAGTTAAGCTTAAACGTTGGCGACGAACACTTCATTATCCATTAGTTGCCATTGGGGGGATAAATTTTGAACGACTGCCTGAAATTTTAAAAGCAGGAGTTGAGGGCGTTTCGCTCATTTCCGCTATTACAAAAGCGGATAATCCACTCACTGTAACGCAACAATTTTTAACACAAATAAAAGAGCTAAGCGATGGTTAATCACTCTCTCTCTGCTGATGAATTAATTCGTTATTCTCAGCAAATTAAATTGGATGAAATTGGCTTTCAAGGCCAAGAAAAACTTAAAAATGCCCGTGTATTATGTGTAGGTCTGGGCGGATTAGGCTCGCCTTTATTGCTTTACTTAGCAGCAGCCGGTGTAGGTACGCTTGGCCTAGTGGATGATGATATTGTGGAGCTCAGCAATTTACAACGACAGATACTTTATCGCTCACCACAGGTAGCACATCAAAAAACAGTTGCCGCGAAAGCCGAGCTTTTGGCGCTCAATCCATCGATTCAAGTGAATACTTATGCGGAAAAACTTACAGAGAATAATGCTGCCCAATTGATTAGCCAGTATGACATTATCGCTGATGGCTCTGATAATTTTTATACCCGTTATTTAATTCATGATGTCTGCTTTGAACTAGATAAGCCTTATGTCTATGCAAGTGCATCTCAATTCCAGGGGTACTGTTCAATATTTTATGGCAGCAAAGGCCCTTGTTTTCGTTGTTTATTTCCAATGCCACCAAGCAGTGACACTATTCCTAATTGTGATTCAGGAGGCGTGCTAGGTGTTTTGCCAGGGCTGTTGGGTATCATTCAAGCAGCAGAGATTATTAAATGGATATTAAAAATAGGCAGCCCATTAGAAAAACGTTTGCTCATGATCGATTTATTAAAAATGACATTTAAAGAGGTTCATTTGTCGCAGAATCCTGATTGCAAACTCTGTGTTCATCATCAATCTTTTAGCATGCCCATTAATCTAAGCAATTGTCATCACTCAATTGATTTTAAAAAACACGCTATAACATCAGCGCAACTGTCTGAATTTTTACAAAAAGATAGTAGTACTATGTTGATTGATGTTCGTACGGCAAAAGAACATGAGATTCAAAATATAGGTGGGAAGTTACTCCCATTAACAGAATTGCCTCATCGATTAGGTGAGTTAAAACTAAACCATGACATTATTTTGTATTGTTATTCAGGGAAGAGAAGTATATTGGCGTTGAATATCCTTCTTGAGGCAGGATTCACTTCAGTAAAATATTTAATAGGCGGCGTAGATAAAATTTTTAATTAAAATCCTTAGAGTACCTTTTCATGTGCGAGTCGAGGTCGCTTATTTAATTTGATCATTTAGGGTAATTTAAGTACAATTAGATAAATTATATTAAACAATAGGTTGTTTGAGAAATACAAATGAAAATTATTAACTTTTTTTTAGCGCTATCGATCCTATTATTTTCGTGTAATTTACATGCCGTTAATACAACGGAAATTCCAATGAATGAATTTAAAGAAGATCTTAGCTTGCTAAATTTAGATGGCAGCATCGTTACTATTTCAGGGAAAAAATATAATTTTTCAATTTCCGGGCCTAGAATAAAGAAAGAGTCTCAATTTTATATTGGTTCTCTAACAAAACAATTGACAGCATTTATGTTATTAAAAATATTGCAAGATCAATTCCCAGAAAAGGATTTGGAAAAATTACTCGATCAAAATCTTCTTACACTTTTTCCAAATTCTAAATTGTTAAGTGAAATTGATAGACCTTGGCTATCAAAAATTAGCTTGTTGGATTTACTAACACATCAGTCTGGGCTATCGGATTACATTGATTATTATGAAAATGATATAAAAAATCCCGAACTTTTAAATAGCCCCATAAATTCTATTGAAATACTTCAGTCAATTAAGTTCAATCCTTCAAAAAAGTATTATTACTCTAATACCAACTATTTCTTATTAGGAAAGCTAATTGAGGAAATTGGTCTTAACTCTTTAGACAAGATCTTTGAGAGGCTTATCAAAGTGCCAGCTAAAATGGAACTATCTTATGCTCCTATCATTGGAAATTATTACTTTCTAAAAGATGACTCACGTTTCAGCAAACTATTACCTGATCTAAATGATTCTATATTTATTGATATGAGTAATGCGATTGGGGCAGGAGATGTTATTTCATCGGCCTCTGATTTAATCAAATGGAATGATTTCTTACATAAAAAATTAAACCCCGAGTTAAAAAAATAATGCTTAAAAATTATTTTGAAGATGAGGATAGCAGTTGGATTAACTTAGGCTTATCTACCGAGCCAACTAGCTATGGTCCCTTAATTGGTTTTCAAGGAGGCCTTGATAGCTATCATAGTTTTCTCGGATATTTCCCTGATCATGAACTTACAATAGCTATTTTAAGTAACAATGAAGCTGAATTTGAAAAAATAATGGGGGCCTTAGAAAAGGTCAGTTCTTTAAAACCTATAATCTTTCCCTCACGATAAGAAAAGTGGGCTCACAGTTTCATTAGACCTTAGGCCCTAAAACAAAAAATAATGATGAAGCGCCTACATGAATCAATTATAGACACATTGATTGTAAATTGGATTATTGTTGATTATAATATGGACTAAAATTTTTCAGCGGATTAGATATGCGAATAGTTAATATTAATGTTTATTTTGAAGATGAATTTTTACATATTAGATTCGATATTCTGGGTGAAAATAGCAACTTATTTTTCGATTCTCACTTTTTTTTACATAATCTTGAGTCTTTTGCAATTGAACATTCTACCTATCATCAGGGATTTGAAGGTCCAAAATGGAAAAGTTATCAAAATACTTTAAAGTATGCACTAGCTTTGGCTAGGGCAAATCTTTCTTCCCAATCGGTATTCATTAATGGAAACTCTTTTAGTGTGTTCGATGTTTCCCGCTCTAGTGAAATTGTCCTAATAAATGAGAAAACAGCCTATTTTAGTGGCCAAAAGGAATACCGCCATCATGAAGTGATATTTAAGTTACCACCAGATCTTAATCATGTTATGTGTCTGTTGTCTTGTTTAAGTATATATGCAAATCAATATCATGGACTTAACTTTGGATTTGAAGAGCACCAAACGTTTAATAAAAACCTTGAAAAAGGACAGGTTACACCAACAAATAAATCTTTAGTGATCCTACCCTTAATGCAAAAAATCCTTTCATTGAAAAATGTATTGCAAGCTTATGCATATAAAGAAGTAATGGATACACTACAAGGCATTGCGACCCAATATGAAGAGCGAAAAAAAGACAGTGACTTTATTTTCTTGGATTTTATGAATTATGAAAAAGAGTATCTGAATCTGTATGGTAATTTTTTAAAAATAATGGAACTCTACTCGAGATTAAATTCAGAAGGTAATCTGCAGGAGATATTAGAACAAACTAAACAACTAGTAACTTCATTATCAAAGCAAGAAGCCTATGCCATGTGCACTCTCTTTGACTTTGGATCTTTTTCTAAAAAGAATCTAATGAAAACGGTGATGGACACAGTAATAGGAAAACTAGCAAATGATGGCGGATTTTTCGATGAAGACTATACTGAGATAAAAGTGCTCAAACAAGCAGAAATTACTCTAGGATCTGATGGTAAAATAAGAATTATTAACATACAAGAAAACCGGGCCTATATTAGTTTTTATATAGGCGATCGAATAAGACCCACCCGCTATACTCCAAGAGAATTGGCGAATCCTTTAGAATTTGAAAATGAAATGAAGTGCCTCGGAGGCCCTCTTGGCTGGCAAATTGAACCAGGCTGTGAGGTCACTAAAGAAATTATTTTTATCCCCGAGAGCACGCCCGTCTTTATACGACAAGGATTTATAAAGGAAGTGTAATATTAAAAGTTCGTTTATTTAGCAATAATGGCATTCATAACGGCTGTTTTCCAAATTTTACCCCAATCATTGGAGCCAATCGCAGCTCTTAATTGCAGTAATGGATCTAGTCCTTC
>JACCWL010000054.1 GCA_013697645.1 Tatlockia sp.
TGGCTGTCTTCTTGTACCGTATCTACAATATGCTTTAACAAGGTGAAGTAGTTATCTTGAGGACCCGCCTCTTTTTCTAGCATCGGCCTTATGTCATCAGCCACGTTAAACATCTCTTGGGTCATGCCAATGATACCTGTCAGGGGTGTGCGAATATCGTGACTCATATTGGCGATAAATTCGGATTTGGCTTGGTTTGCGGCTTCGGAAGCAATTTTGGCAACACGTAAGTCTTCTTCCATTTTTTTACGCTCAGTAATGTCAGTTGCAATGCCAAGAATACCAATAATGTCTCCGTTTGAATTGCGTAAAGGAACCTTATTGGATATAACAATCACTTCTTTTCCATTACTCAATAAAACGGTATCCTCAATATTGAGTTTTGGCTTTCCTGATTCGATAACCTCGGCATCATCAAGGGTATATTTGGAAGCCCGATTTCTCCAAACACAGTCATAATCCGATTTACCAATCATTTCTTTACGGTTGTTAAATCCAGCCGCTATTGCAAATTGCTCACTGCATCCTAAATGAATGGAGTTAAGATCTTTCCAATAGATCCAGTCAGGAGCATATTGGAGGATGTTGTCTAACATGAGTAAGTCGGATGGGGTTTTATCAGCAATAGCCATTTAGTGGTTCCTTGATTGATAAAAAATGATAAAGATCATAACCATACATCCAAACTCCATCGCATTGTCGTTTATAAAAAATGTGGTATTAGTTAATTTTAGTATAAAAATAGGGATAAAAAGCTTATAATAAGCCATATTTTAATCATAATAGCCTCTAATGAATCAATCGGAACTCGAACAACTCGCTTGGCTATCAAAATGGAATAAGTCCGCTCAAGACTATCCAAATGATAACTTAATTCAGTTATTTGAGAAAAAGGTGGATGAGTTCCCTGAAAAAGTGGCCTGTTTATTTCAAAATACACCCATTACATACCGTGAACTCAACCAAAAGGCTAATCAACTTGCGCATTTTATTTTAAAGCAGGATTTAACCGCCGACTCTCCTATTGCAGTCTACTTTGAGCGCTCCATTGAACTAGTCACTACTTTTCTTGCAGTCATGAAATTAGGTCGTCCCTATATCCCCATTGATAAAGAAGCTTCATCGCTACAATTAAAGACTATTCTGGATGATGCTAGGGTAGGTCTTATTCTGACTAGAGGAGAGGAGGCTAAAAAACGGGTTGCCGCGACTTTCAGTACCGAATTTCAAATACTCGATATTAATCAAAACAATACGGAAATCGAGCAGGAAATCCGCACTAATTTAGCCCCTTTTCCAGCCACAACATTGGCCTATATCCTCTACACTTCAGGCACTACTGGAAAACCCAAAGGGGTTCAGATTTCGCATCAATCCATTGTTAATCTACTGTTTGCAATGGCTAAAGAAATCGATATTAGTGAAAAGGATGTGCTTTTGGGCATCACTCCATTAACCTTTGACTTATCGGTACCCGACCTTTATTTGCCATTGGTGACAGGAGGTAGCCTCATTTTAGGGAGCCTAATGGCGCGTTTTAACCCTCATGAGATTATACGCTACATTGACCAATATCATGTCACCCTGATGCAAGCCACACCCACCACATGGCAAATGCTGGTCAACAGCGGTTGGAAAAATGAATCAAATATTAAAATTATTACAGGTGGAGAAGCCTTAACAAACCAGCTTGCTAGTAAGCTTACGTTACTTTCAAACAATGTATGGAATTTTTATGGGCCAACGGAAACAACCGTTTGGGCGACCTGTCACAAAATAGAGACCATCGATAAATCAAAGCCCTATATTCCTATCGGTAAGCCTATGCCTAACACTCAAGTTTATATTTTGGATGATAATTTAGTACCCCTTTGTGTCGATATGCCTGGTGAATTGTATATAGGCGGCGATGGTGTTTCGCCAGGCTATGTCAATAATAGTGAACTTACTCAACGCTTTTTTTTAGACAATCCTTTCTTAGCTCCACCAGGACAAAAACTATATAAAACAGGCGATCTTGCTAAATGGACTCCTCAGGGCGAACTGTATTATTTAGGGCGCGTTGACACGCAAATTAAACTTCGGGGTTATCGCATCGAGGTAGAGGCAATTGAAAATGTTCTCCTTAATTATCCCGGTATTCACCAATGCATTGTTCATGATGAAACACCGGATAATACCCAAGAGCTTGTCGCTTATGTCACCTTAAAAACTAAAACCATTTCTGCCTCTAAAGTTGCTGAATATTTAAAAAATCATTTCCCAGACTATATGATTCCCACCAAATATATCGTGGTCAATCAATTTCCATTAACGTTTAATGGCAAGATCAATCGCAAAGCCATTCCTTCCATCACTGAATACACGAATTTAGCCAATGAAATCGTATCTTCACCGGTTCAAAACCCCATTGAAGATCTGATTGTAGATCTCATTAAAACGCTACTTAATAAAGATCTCATCAATCCAGAATCCAATTTTTTTAATCTAGGATTGCATTCCCTCTTATTGGTTGAGCTTGCGGATAAGCTCAATCAGACCATGAATCAACCCATTAGTGTTGTTGATTTATTCACTTATCCCACTGTGCGATCGTTAGCGCAATTTTTAACACAATTTAATGCTATATCTCATGAAAATAGCCACTTGTCGCTGGAAAAAAATCCTGAAAATGCGATTGCTGTCATTGGCATGTCCTGTAAATTACCAGGTGCTAACAACCCCAATGATTTTTGGCAAACCATCGTTAATAAAACAGAAGCTATTCGTTTTTTTAATGAAGAGGAATTACATCAGGCTGGTATTTCATTTAAGTTACGCAGTGATCCAGACTATGTTCCAGCCAGAGGAATTCTAGGAGATATTGATCAATTTGATGCGTCGTTTTTTGAGTATACACCCGCAGAAGCACGAGTGATGGACCCTCAGCACCGGGTTTTTTTAGAGCAGGCATGGACAGCACTTGAAGATGCCAGTTATGTGGCTGACCACTTTTCTGGCTCTATAGGGGTTTTTGCTGGGATGAGTGATAGCACGTATTTAACCCAAAATATTTTAAAAAACCCGAGCTATTCCGACTATGATCAGCAGCAATTGATGTTGGCCACAAGCAGCCATTATTTATGTACTAAAGTAGCCTATGCAATGGGTTTACGAGGACCAGCCATTACGGTCAATACCGCCTGCTCTACCTCACTAGTTGCCATTGCAATGGCTTGCGATAGTTTAAAAAATAACCAATGTGACATGGCATTAGCGGGTGGAATTACCATTACAGTACCAGAGCTTTCAGGTTATCTTTATAAAGAATTAGGGATTTTATCCCCCAATGGCCATTGTAACGTCTTTGACAAAGAATCAAAAGGCACTGTAATGAGCAACGGTTGCGGTATTGTTGTTCTTAAACGATTATCAGATGCATTAAAAGAGAATGATAACATTTTGGCTGTGATTAAAGGGTGGGCCGTTAATAACGATGGCGCTCTCAAAGCCGGATTTACTGCTCCAAGTGTAATAGGACAAGTTGCTTGCATCAAAGAAGCAGTTTCAAAGGCCCAAATCAATACGCAAGACATAGGGTATATCGAAGCCCACGGCACAGGCACCTATCTAGGTGATCCCATTGAGATTGCTGCCTTATCAAAAGGTTATGGATACGATATTAATAAAAAAAATAGCCCTTGTGCGCTTGGTTCTGTTAAAGCAAACATTGGCCACTCGGATGTGGCTTCAGGCGCTGCTGGTTTTATTAAGCTAGTCATGGCATTGCAGAAAAAAACCCTACCTCCTCAGATTCATTTTTCGTCTCTCAATGAAAAAATACACCTTGAACAATCTCCTTTTTATATAAACTGCGAAATCAAACGGTGGGAATCGAAGTCAAAACGTTTAGGCGCTGTCCACTCCTTAGGATTTGGCGGCACGAATGCCCATATGATTCTTGAAGAGGCCCCAACAGTCAAAACCACTGAGTCGAAATCTAGTAATGTTTTTTTAATTTCTGCTAAAACGTCTCTTTCACTTAGCGCTATTAAAACTAAATTACAGGATTATTTGGCCACTCATTTAACGCATGCGGATAGAGAAAAGACACTCGCTGATATGGCTTATACTTTGCAAGTGGGTCGCAAACATTTCAAACATCGAATGGCAGTTGCCTATTCTGGGTATGACTGTCTTTTAAAAGCACTTTCAGATCCCGTCAATAAGCCTTTAATAAACAATTCTGAAAAAAAATCCAATGGGCGTATTATTTTTGGTTTCTCGGGGCAGGGCACCCAATACGCTAATATGGCTTCTGAGTTATATCAAAATCAACCGCTTTTTAAGCATATTGTCGATGAGTGTTGTGAAAAAATACAAAACGAACTTCAGTTGGATTTGCGTGATTTGCTTTTTCCAAAACCAGAACAGATTGAAATAGCGAACCAAACCCTTTGCAAAACGTTGTATGCACAGCCTGCCTTATTTATTATTGAATATGCGTTAGCTCAATTACTCATGCAGTTAGGGATAAAACCCCATGCGATGATTGGTCATAGTTTGGGCGAATTTGTAGCTGCAACGCTTTCGGGTGTTTTTAGTCTTGAAGCCAGTTTAAAAATCATTACAGCTCGCGCTCGCCTAATGGCTAAAACAAAACCAGGGGCCATGCTGGTCGTGCCTTTAAGCAGAGAAACACTCTCGTCACTTCTACCAAGCCACCTTGATTTTGCGGCACATAATGCGCCCAACCTGTGTGTTGTTTCAGGTCCTAAAGAAGATCTCATCGAATTTGAGAAACTACTAAGTCCATTGTTGGAAAAAGAAGAAACAACAGTCAAGTATTTGCATCTATCCCATGCTTTTCATTCCGCTGCCATGGACGAAGTCGCTAAGGAGTTTGCTGAAGTAATAAGTGAGCTTTCATTGAATCCTCCCACTATTCCTTACATTTCAAATGTTAGTGGTAGGTGGATTAAAGAAGAAGATTTAAATTCACCTCAATATTGGGCAAACCATTTACGCCAACCTGTTCTTTTTTCAGAAGGGGTTATGAATTTAGAATTATCTTCAGAGGATGTTTTTATTGAAATTGGGCCGGGTTCCACTTTAATTCAGCTTGTGAAGCAGCATTTACACATTAGCCTAACTCCACCGTTAATACCTACAATTCCTCCTCTATCGCATTGTGAAAAGAACAGCTATCAGTATTTTTTAAATGCCATTGGCACACTATGGTCACTAAAAAACGAGATCCATTGGGAGCCTTTATATGCTAATGAAATTAGAAAACGGATTTCATTGCCAACCTATGCGTTTGAACGTCAGAGTCATTGGATAACCCCTGCTCAAAATACATCAACAGGAGAAAATAGTAGCGATCCTAAAGGGCTCTATACCCCGTCCTGGAAGAAAGACCGAACGTATATTTTAAATAAGTCCATCGAAAAATCCCCTAAAACATGGCTCATTTTTTCAAATAGTACTGATAGTTGCATTGAAAAGAGGATAAGAGAAGCCGGTCATTTTATCTATACGATTCAAGCGGGAGACTATTTTGAACAATTAACCCATGATTCATTTGTCATTAATCCTAGTCAAAAAAGTCACTATGAAAAGCTATTCGAATCGGTGGAATTACGGGGAAAAGAATGCGTTATTTTGCATTCTTGGTTATTTGATAACAATGCTCTAAACGAGGACACTGATGCCATACTCCAGAATGGCCCTTATAGCATCTTGCATCTCTCTCAATTACTGGCTGAAATTCATCCGCCAATACAGGTCAATTGTTTAGTTTTGACGTGCAATCTTTATTCAGTCTTAGGCGATGAACCCATCATTCCTCAGAAAGCGTCCGTATTGGGGCCTTGTAAAGTAATACCCTTAGAACAAGATACACTTTTTTGCAAGGTAGTTGATCTATCTCACAATGAAAAAATAACCCCAACTCTTGCAAATTTCATTGTTCATGAAGCGCTTTGTATGAATCGGGATTGTGCAAATAAAGAAATTGCTTATCGAAGAGGGCATCGATGGTTGAGGATATTAGAACCGTGCACTCAGTATATTGAATCAAATACCATTGAGCGAGTGAAAACTAAAGGGGTGTATTTAATTACTGGTGGGTTAGGGGGTATTGGACTTTCTTTGGGTCATTATTTAGCAGGCCAGTATCAAGCTAATATCATTTTAGTTTCTCAAACAGCGATTATTCATGAACGAGAGTGGGAAGAGTGCATCAGTCAAAATGATTCAAACAATAAAAAAACAATACAAAAACTTAAACGATTAAAGTCTATTAAGCGTGATGCAGAAAGCTTGACCATCGAGCAAGCGTCCATTGAAAATGAATCGCAAATGCGTCTTGTTATAAACTCTGTTCTGCAAAGATTTGGTAGAATTGATGGTGTTATTCATGCAGCAGGAGTCGCTGGTGGTGGTGTTGCACAATTTAAGACGATTGAAGAATACAGTCGTGTTTTACAGCCTAAACTACAAGGTACTCAAACGCTTTTAAATCTATTGCATGATGAACCGATGGATTTTATTGTTTTTATTTCATCTGTCACCTCAATCCTTGGCTATCCAGGTCAAACGGATTATTGTTCCGCTAACAGAATACTCGATGCTTTTGCTAGTGCCTCTGTATTTAAACACTCCGTATTTTGTGTTGCTATGAATTGGCAGGCGTGGCGTGATGTTGGAATGGCAGCGGATTCTGAGACTAAGCTTTTTCAATTGGATGAGACAAATAGCAATACTCCGGCTGAAGGCGTTGCTCTTTTTGAAAAAATACTAAGCTCTGATCTTAATCAGGTTATTATTTCTAATTCAGATCCTAATACAATTCAATTACGTAAAGAACTAATCCTTAACAGGCCAAACGAGTTCCCTCAATCACTAGAAAATGGTTTTGAGAACGACTCAGTGACACCCCTTGTTTTAGCTATCTGGCGTAATGTTTTAGGGTTAACTAACATCCAATTGGATGATGATTTCTATGAACTGGGCGGTCATTCACTATTAGCAATAACGTTGTTGGCGAAACTTAAAACTCAATTTAATATTAAAATTCCTGCTTCTATCTTATTTAAAGCTAAAACTGTACGTACTTTATCAAAAGAAATTCAATCTTATACTCAACAAGAAAATTCGCCTTTAGTTATATTGAGAGAAGGTAGTACGAATAAAATGCCGCTATTTTTTGTTCATCCAATAGGTGGAACGGTATTTTGTTATTTAGCGCTAGTTGAAATGTTAAAAAATGATAGAACCTATTATGGGTTACAAGATCCCAGCCTAGAACTTGAAAAGCCTTTGTTTCATACTATTGAAGACATGGCCACTTTTTACCGAAAAGCCATTCAAAAAATACAACCCAAGGGCCCTTACTATCTTTGCGGCGCTTCCTTTGGTGCAACTGTTGCTATTGAAATAGCTCACCAATTGCTTGAACTCAACGAGAAAATTCACTTCTTAGGGTTTATTGATGGGTGGGCTTCTTTCTCGAATGCACAACTTGATGTCGATTATATTGAAACACTAAACATACATCATCAAGAAAATCCTGACGAGACAATTTTGCAGGGTTTAGAAAATCCAAAACTATGGAAAACAATGCTGCAACATCGCCTCAACTTGATGTCGTCTTATTCCATAAAAAAGGTTGATATACCCCTTTCTCTGTTTAAAGCTCAAGAAATTTTATCAGAATATAAAGAAATCGATGTAGAGGATAATTATTGGAGCTCTTACTCTCCTTCAATAAATTGTCACTTAGTGCCAGGCGATCATAATTCCATGCTGAAAAAACCAAATGTAGGCATCTTAGCGGAACAAATGCAAAAACACTTGGATTCCTAAGGGACTATCTATATTAGCTAAAAAAGTTAGCACTTTGCTAAGATCTCTTGTCGCATATGAAAGAGACGCTTAAGATCTGAACTAACTTACTACTAAAAACTGTGTGAAGCGAAAGGCAAAGTGGTTAAACGACTTCGACTTCTTCTGCTTGAAGCCCTTTTTGACCATTAGAGACTTTAAATAGCACGCTTGCCCCTTCAGGGAGGGTTTTAAACCCATTACTTAGAATGGCGCTAAAGTGCACAAAATAATCTTTGCCGCTACTTTCAATAAAGCCAAAGCCTTTTCCTTCATTAAACCATTTAACTATTCCACGTATTTTGTCTGACATGCTTATCCTCCTGAAAAAATTAAAAGGATTACTTTATCATTTATCGAGGAAAAACCAAAATTGATACGATTTGCTGTTGGAAAGGGCGGTTTTCATTTAAACTTACAACCAAATTACACTGGAAAATACTTATGCTGACACGCTATCAATACCCTGAAATCATCCGTGCAAATGCCTATTTAGACCAAGGTCATAAAACCTATGCCATTCCATTATACGCAAGCCGAGTCTCAGCAGGTTATCCAACATCCGCAGATGACTACATTGATCAAGCTATTTATTTAGCCCAAGACCTGGTAAAAAATCCCGCATCCACTTTTCTTGTCATTGCCTCTGGCGATTCAATGATAAATGCCGGAATTCAATCAGGGGACATGCTAGTAGTGGATAAACAAATTGAAGCTACTAATGGCAGAATTGTAATAGCGGCAATTGATAGCGAGCTGACTGTAAAGCGCTTATCAATAGAAGAGGACAGTATGCAATTGCTACCAGAAAATCCAAACTACAAACCTATTCTTATCACTCCAGACCAGCATGTGGTTATCTGGGGTGTTGTCACCTTTGTCATCGCTAGAGCTTGTCATTAATGGATCTTCAGGAGAGGGTGAACTAGCCAAGTGATAAGCTTCTCATCTTAATTACCTTTATTGTAACCTTACCTAAAAAAATGACTGATCGGCCGTTATTGATAGTACGCTCAATTAGGTGTACTATTAAATAAAAGAAGTAGGTTTATGGTAATAACTGATATTCCGATAACAAAACAAGCCCTAAAAGATTTAAAACGAACACCCCTTTATACTTAAGAAAAATTTCGAGCCTGGTTAGTAGCAGTTGATAAAGGAAAGGAAGTAACCCCTCATGAGTATTAAATTAAATGATACATTAAATGCATTAGAAGCAACCAAAGATAGTTGGGAAAAAATGACGTTTGGTGGGCTGGTGCATTCATTAAGAACAAGTGATGAAATTACACAAGTTGAGTTAGCCAAACGAATCGGAGTATCCAAGCAATTTCTTTGTGATGTTGAGCATAACAGAAAAGAGGTCGGGTTTAGCTTTGCGAAAAAAGTGTCTGAAGCGTTAGAGTATTCAATTGAACCCTTGATTGAATTATTAATTAGAGAGCAATTAAGACAACAAGACCTAAATTATACTGTGGAACTCAAAAAGGCTTCATAAGGAATTAGTTAATCGGAATACATTTTATTAACGAGGATAATTTACCGATGAATAAGAAACCAACCAAAACCGCCGATAAATCACCCTTGTATGGTGGTGTGTCAAAATTGCGTAGCCCTTTATTAAATCTTAAAAATAATGGCTCCTTTGTAGATACGGATAGCGAGTCATGCTTAGTAAGAGAGTATTTATCTCATTTAAGCGATACATTAGAAAAACGAAATAACAAAAAAGAAAGAAGATTGATACTTATCTAGGGAGATTATGTCTATTTTTAGGGTAGAGGTAGTACCAATTACATTAGAGCCGCACCCACATGCCGACACACTTTCGATTGTAAGGGTGTTTGATTACAGTGTCTGTGTACGAACGTCTGATTGGCAAAATAAATCTATTGGAGCCTATATTCCTCCAGATAGTGTTGTGCCTGATAATGATGATTTTGCCTTCTTACAAGGAAAAACACGAATTAAGGTTAGGCGACTTCGCGGTATTGTATCGATGGGACTTCTAGTGCCAGCACCGCTGGGCGCACAAGTGGGTCAAGATGTGGCTTCGTTATTAGGCATTACTCATTATGAACCCTCACTAAATGATAGTGGTGAAATTGAAAATCCTCCTGGCATCTCTGCGCCAGAATACGATGTAGAGCATATGTTGCGATTTGCCTCATTATTTCAAGAAAATGAACCTGTTCATGTCACTGAAAAAATTCATGGGGTAAATAGCCGATTTATTTGGCATGAAGGTCGAATGTGGTGTGGTTCGAAAAAAGAGTGGAAAAAACAAGATAACCAAAATCGGAAGTGTAATATTAAAAGTTCGTTTATTTAGCAATAATGGCATTCATAACGGCTGTTTTCCAAATTTTACCCCAATCATTGGAGCCAATCGCAGCTCTTAATTGCAGTAATGGATCTAGTCCTTC
>JACCWL010000055.1 GCA_013697645.1 Tatlockia sp.
GAAGGACTAGATCCATTACTGCAATTAAGAGCTGCGATTGGCTCCAATGATTGGGGTAAAATTTGGAAAACAGCCGTTATGAATGCCATTATTGCTAAATAAACGAACTTTTAATATTACACTTCCATGGATCTTTATGCCCCTGGTGGAGCGATTGAAAAGCTGCAACATCTCATCAGACGATCAAATTTAACACCGGATTATTATAAGCATTCACTTCTTGTTTTGGGAGTGGCCAGTGTTATTTCACTGATTGGTGTCTCAGGAATGACTGCTTTAGTTTATCTCCTTTACAAAGAGAACGTTCCTGTTGCCATTTTATTTGGTGCAATAACAACCATTGTTAACTTACTTTCTGCAACGTTTTTTATTCGAAATATTTTCGACCTAGGTAGACTTTCATTATTAAGGGAGCGCAATCAGAGCGACCAGAAATTTTTGTCAGTAAGAAGTTTTTTTCAAACGCTCAAGGTTGACCTAAACGCAATGGATGATACGGAATTAGAGCAATTTAAAAACGTCTTATTTAATTTTAGTCAACTTAAAGATCCAGACGATGAAGAAATAGTAAATCTAGGAAGAGCACTAAAATTAAATCTATTTCCAGTGGAGGAGAGTAATCATCTAATCCCAGATGAAAAAAATGAAGCTCATAACAGTATTTATTTTGGAGCAGCATTACTTGCACTGATTAGTTTTACCCTCTTTTTTCTTACTGGCAAGGGTTCGGTCGAAGGCGTTTTTAATAATACGAATACAACTTCCGATAGCAAGGCGAACATCAGTTTTTTAATTCAATTTTATGCTTATTGTGCTGGAATTTGTTTGGGAGGAATTGTAGGAGCAACTACATTTTTTTCCTCAGCGAATGTTTTCAGAAATTTTCCAAATGGCTTTCATCGTTGTTATCAAGAATATGACTCTAATCAAACGAAATTACTAAAGAATTTGGGGAAAAAAGTTTTACTGACAATAATGTCTCTCCTCTATTCACTTTACACAGTCGATCTGGTTTTTAATTACACTAAAGAAAAGACAGATTTTCGTTATTTTTTATATTTTACTGCTCCTCTGCCGGCTTTCTTTACGATTTTAAATGCGTTGAGTGAAGTCAACACGGTTGAAATGTTGCAAAATTTTTATGCGGAAGTTGGTTATTATTGCTTGGGAAAAGCTAAAAATAGAAATCGAATGTTGGCTAATCTTGAATCCCTCACGGAACAAATTAACCTAGCCTCAAATAGAGATATTGAAACACTTTTTGAAGCCCTAAAAGAATACGCACTCATTGAAGATGTGGGCGAGCCATTAGGATTAGAAATTTAATAAAATTAAGGTAATCATGAGTACTCCTGTGCAAATTCTTCCTTTAAGCAAACCTCAGCAGAGGGTCTGGCTCGAGTGGAAAGCGATGCCTGAAAGTGTGGCCTACAATAATCCTTTACTGTATCAGCTTAGAGGTCAGGTGAACGTTGATTTGTTGACTCAAGCTTTACAATACGTTGTTGACCTGCAACCGGCTCTACGTTGTTCTTTCATCGAACAAAGTGGGTTGCCTCGCCAAATTTTGACAACGAAATTGGCGGTAAAATTAGATTACGAGGATTTTTCTAATTTTCCAGAGGAGGAAAGGCAGACACTTATTCAAAAAGCCATTGCGGGCAATGTCGGTAAAAGTTTTGCTTTGGATCAATTACCCTTGTTTCGATTTACCTTGATTTGTATCGCAGAAAATGAATATTTTCTTATTCTAAATATTCATCATATTGTGGTGGATGGTCATTCAGCGCAGATTCTTATTCAAACGATTTCTGACTACTACAATCAGAACATTGTAACAACCGAACCTTTTGATTTAGCGTACATTAATTATTTAAATAAAACTCCACCTGATCAAATTGAAAACGAGCAGTTCTGGGCTAGTCAATTTGAAAATGCTAATTTTATTTCTGATTTATACACTGAGGCTAATCATCACAATCTTGATGCTGAGGGAATCGGCGTTTTGCAAGCTAGTTGACACTCTTTTTTGTAAATTTAGGCCACTAATAGTTTTTTAATTACCGCTTGTTTTTCTGGATTTAAAGTTACCTCTGATACTACCTCCCAATTTCTTACCTTGC
>JACCWL010000073.1 GCA_013697645.1 Tatlockia sp.
ATCAATCAGTACCTGATCGCCTGTGTGGTAAAAGAATCGTCCAAGTGCCTTTGCCCCGCGTACAAAAACAAAATTATTAAAAGTATCTAATCCATATTTATTTAACAGAAAACGGTAGATCCAGGAAAAACGTCTAGCCAGTAGCTCAGGTATCAGAGGCCGGGCAATATAGCAAAGCCAAGCGATTGCAATTCCTGCAAGCGTCAACCAAAAAATAATTGAGGTAGGTGCATGCAAGGCTTGTACAAAGGGTGATTTAACTTCTTTAGCTAACTCTGCTAAAACATTGTATTCCGGCAATACAAATAAAGACTTTCCAATAAGTGAAGGCGTATTGAAAAGCATAGGCATATAAAGAATATAACCAATTATTATTGAGGGAATTGCCAATAATATAAGCGGTAACAATACGACCCCGGGTGACTCATGAATATGTGATTTTGTATGCTCATCCATGCGCGCTTCGCCATGAAAAGTCATAAAAAGGGCTCTGAAAGTATAAAGCGCTGTAACCATCGCACCTATTGCCACGCAATAGTAGGCATAGGTGCTACCAGGAATTTCTGATAATTTTGCTGCTTCGATAATTGTCTCTTTCGAATAAAAGCCGGCAAAAGGGGGTATCGCACAGAGAGCTAAGCAGCCTATTAAAAAAGTGGCATAAGTAATGGGCATCTTACGCCATAAACCACCCATCTTTCTCATGTCTTGTTCATGATGCATGCCGATGATAACTGAACCCGCCGCTAAGAATAACAAAGCCTTAAAGGCTGCATGGGTCACAAGATGAAATATGCCAGCACTGAAAGCAGAAGCTCCCATGGCCACCATCATATACCCCAGTTGCGACAAGGTTGAATAAGCAACAACCCGCTTAATATCATTCATCACGATAGCTAGTATTCCTGTAAATAAAGCACCTGTGGCACCTATTACCAGGATAAAAGATAGTGAGACTTGTGATAGCTCCACTAGAGGAGAAATTCGTGCAACCATGAACACACCGGCAGTCACCATCGTAGCAGCGTGAATTAAGGCGGAAATCGGTGTTGGACCTTCCATAGACTCTGGTAACCAAACATGTAGAGGAACCTGAGCAGACTTACCCATTGCACCAACAAAAAGTAATAAACAAGTGACAGTAATAACTGACCAAGGATGGCCTGAGAATAATTCTATGCTTTGACTAGCTAAGTTATTCGCATTGCGAAAAACTGTTTCATAATCCAGGCTGCCAGTATAAGCAAAGACCATAGCAATGCCTAAAATAAAACCAAAGTCACCCACGCGATTAACCAAGAATGCTTTTAGACCACCCGAAATAGCTGATTCTTTTTGATACCAGAAACTGATGAGTAAATAGGAAACTAGTCCCACACCTTCCCAGCCAAAAAATAATTGTAAAAAATTATTGGAGGTAACCAGCATTAACATCATGAAGGTAAATAAGGAAATATAACTAAAGAATCGTTGATAGCCGTCATCGTCAGCCATGTAGCCTATGCTATAGATATGAACCAGTAAGGATACAAAATTAACAACCAGCAACATGATTACTGTGAGAGGGTCAATTAGGAAGCCAATATGAAATGCATAAGGGAATATCTTACCGCCACTTGCCCAGGTATAAAGATTTACATTTAAAATTTCTTCAGTTCCGCTAAGGATAGCAAAGGCCACGTAAATCGACAGCAAGAGTGACAAGCCTACCCCAATTATCGTTACTGTATGGGCTCCGCTACGTCCTATTTGATTTCGGAAAAACCCTGCGATGATTGAGCCAAGCAGAGGAACCAAAACAATGATTAGACTAAGGTATTGAATGCTCACGTTGTTAACCTTTTAAATGATTCATCTTATCGACATCTATATTGCCCCTGTTACGGTAAAGCAATACCACTATGGCCAAACCTATTGCTGCTTCTGCTGCTGCGACCGTTAATACGAAAAAGACAAAAATTTGGCCATCTATCCCACCATAATAGTGAGAGAAAGCTATAAAATTAGTATTCACTGCCAACAGCATTAATTCGATACAAACTAGAAGCAGTATGATATTTTTACGATTCAGCATAATTCCAATAAGACCTAAACCGAACAAAATCGCAGCCAATATCAGATAATTATTTAGAGGTATCATTGATCTTTCCTGTTATTTCTCTGATTTCATTTTGATTAGCTCAACTCGGTCACTAGGACGAGTCATTATCTGCTTAAGGATACTCTGACGCTTTGAGCGAACAGCTTCACGATGAGCCAAGGTAATCGCTGATATTATTGCCACAAGAAGTAAAGCCGCTGCGATTTCAAAGGCAAAAACATAGTCCGTATATAAAGCCAAACCAATTTCTTCGGTATTTGAGAGCTTGGCGCTGGACTTTAACTCACTTTTTTGAACATTTCTCTCTATATGGTTAATAGCTGCTTTTTCCACATCATTTTGAAAACTACCCTCAGGCACAGCTACAAGTAACAGTCCAACAAGCAGTGCAACTAAGATTAGACCAAAGGGAAGGTATCTCATCATGTGCGATTTGATAGATTCAGTGTCTATATTTAGCATCATGACAACGAACAAAAACAAAGTCATCACGGCGCCCACGTAGACCAATACCAGGATCAAGGCTAAAAACTCAGCTAGTGCGAGCATCCAAAGTACTGCGCTCGCAAAAAAAGTGAGCACTAAAAAAAGGACGCAACGTACTGGATTATTTTGTGTAATAACCATTAGTGCTGACAGAACTGCTATACCTGCCATCACATAGAAAACTATCTGGATCAAAGAGTAATGCATTTTCTACCTCATTAACGCCATTCTTTATCAGCGTCTCTATCCGCTGCCAATTTCTTTTCCATTAAATCACCTACAGCAAGCAATTTGTCTTTAGTCATTATGTTTTGCCCGCGCTCACTAATGTGATAATGATGAATAGGCGTAACGACGATTGAATCGACAGGACAAGACTCTTCACATAAACCACAGTTAATGCATTTAAACATGTCAATATCATAGCGAGTCGTACGTCTTGAACCATCTTCACGTTCATCTGATTCAATTGTAATTGCCAATGCTGGGCAAACTGCTTCACATAGCTTACAAGCAATGCAACGTTCTTCACCATTTGGATAGCGGCGAAGAGCTAGCAGTCCTCTAAAGCGTGGGGATAGTGGCGTTTTTTCTTCGGGGAATTGTACTGTAAATTTTTTCTTAAAAAAGTATTTCCCAGTAACACTTAGACCCGCTAACAATTCCAGTAGCAGAAAGCTGCGAAGATAATGTTTGATATATCGATATACTTGTTTCATTAGTCTGCTCAGTTGACGGGTTAAAACCACGGTTTAATTTTGGTCATGACCATTAATGCTGTAACAACCACCCAGACAATAGTCACTGGTATTAAAACTTTCCATCCCAAACGCATTAACTGATCGTAACGGTAACGTGGGAATGTTGCTCGAACCCACAAGTATACAAAAATAAAAAATGAAATCTTAATTAGCAACCAGATAAAACCAGGTACAAAAAAGAAAATATCCTGGAGCACTGGCAAACCTTCAAAAGGTGATAACCATCCGCCAGTGAAAAGAAGGGCTAAGATAGTGGAAATCAAAATCATGCTGGCATATTCCGATAAGAAGAAAATGGCAAAGCCTATTCCTGAATATTCAACATGAAAACCTGCAACAATCTCTGACTCGCCTTCGGCTAAGTCAAAGGGTGCACGATTGGTCTCAGCAACACCTGCAATCCAAAATACCAAAAATAAAGGTAATAAAGGCAAAAACCACCAATGCCAAATCCCACCGCGTTGAGACATAACAATGTCTGTCAGGTTCAAACTACCCGCAGCAAGCAAGACGCCTACAATAGCGAACCCCATGGCAATTTCATAAGAAACGGTTTGTGCTGCAGATCGCATAGCACCGAACATGGCGTATTTTGAATTAGAAGCCCATCCTGCAATCAAGACACCGTAAACCCCTAATGAGCTCATGGCAAAAAGGTAGAGTAAACCCGCATTAATATTCGCAAGAACAATGCCTTCAGAGAAAGGAATCACAGCCCAGCCGGCTAAAGAAGGGGCTAGTGCAAACAAAGGAGCGATGACAAAGAGATATTTGTTCGACTTAGTTGGAACAATAATTTCTTTTGTAATGAGCTTAAACAAATCGGCAATGGGTTGTAGTAGTCCTTTAAAGCCCACACGATTGGGGCCAATGCGCACTTGAATATAGCCAATAACCTTGCGCTCAGCGTAGGTTAAGTAAGCAACACATAAAATAAGGGGAACCAGTATGACTAGGATTTTAATGATTATCCAAAGCAAAATGCCAATATCTTGTAGCATAGATCTACCTGTTTAGCGCTTGATAGTTATTGCAGCAAAAGAATGCCCTAAGTCCACAGTTTCTGGCATTGCATTAGCTACCCATACGACATCAGCTGCCATGCGCTCATCGCGTTTAAGCGGCAATGTTATCTCAATATCACCTTGAGATACAGTGGCAACATCATCTAAATTTAATCTATTAGCCGTTGTTGGATGAACTCTTATGCAAGCCCTTTCTGCTGCCGCGCAACTTTGAAGTGCATGAGCATGCCGGACTATCATATCGCAGCGGTATAAAGGCCATTCACCCACCCGGACTAATTGCTTGTTAGAGAGAGGTAATGATTCTGGATAGTAAGGTTGATACTTGGCTTCACCTGCCAAAGATACTAAAGCTCTCACCTCGGCAATAATGTCTTCGCTAGACTCATAATTGAAGTCTCTGCATTGGAGCAAGTTGGCGATAACTCTTAAAATCTTCCATGCTGGCCTGGACTCAGCATGTGGCGCTTGCGCACCTTTTACTGATTGCCAGGTGCTATCCATATTAATGTAAGTACCTGAAGTTTCCGCGTAAGGGGCTATTGGTAAAATCACGTTAGCATAGTCATGCATCGATTCATTTTCAAAAGCCGTGAGCATTACAACAAATTCGGCGCCTAACATGGATTGTCTTGCATTATGAGGATTAGCAAAATCTAAACCGGGTTCCACCGCCAAAAGAAAATAACCTTTTAACCTGGCATCTAGAGCGGCTTGGATATCCATACCTGGTTTCTCTATGGTTTTTGCAACCGCTGTGCGATGGGGCAACATGCCGGCTAAGCAGGCTCCAGCACTATTTGCCCCGGTAGTTAGTCGAAGTACTTTTATATCTGAATTTTCTTCAATTAGATGAATTAAGGTTCTTAGTAAGGACGCGTCAGGATGATTTTCACAAATAGCACCTGTAATTATCGCAGACTTAGGTTGTTTTAAAGCAGCAGCGATTGCAAGTGTTGCCTTATCTGGCTCCAAACCAACTAATAATCTCTGGGCTTCTTCGGGAAGTTTAGATAGAGAACCCGTTAAAGCTACCACTAATTTTGCTAGCTCCATCGCCATTTCTTGGGGCGATACAATTTTCTTTTCAGTGAGATCAAAATGGTAAGGGTAATCAACCGGATTAATTGCAAAAAGCGCAGCACCGTTTCTAAATGCTTTACGCGCTCTTATACCTGCTAAGGGTACTTCTCTGTCTATATTAGTGCCTATTAAAAGGATCGCTTGCTGGTTTTCTAAGTCAAAGAATTGCAATGAACTATTTGGCATAGTTGCTTGTTGATCCTGATCACGAAAATCGATTTGATGAATTCGATGGTCAAGATTATCGACACCTATCTCGCGCATCAATTTTTGCAAAAGATAAAATTCTTCTACTGTAGAAGAGGGAGATGCAAAGGCTGCAAACTGCTCAGGACCATACTGTTTAATGACGCGGCTCAGTCCTTCAGCTGTAAATTTAAGTGCGGTCTCCCAATCAACAGTTTCCCATTGACCATTTTTTTTGATTTTAGGTTCGCTTGCACGTGCTTCAGAGTTTAACCCTTCATAACTAAATCTATCTCTATCAGAAAGCCAGGTTTCATTAATCGTTTCATTTTCTTTAGGTACTGCACGCATCAATCTATTGCGGCGAACATGCAGGTAAACATTTGAGCCTAAACAATCGTGTGGTGCAACGCTATCGTGCTGCGTCATTTCCCAGGCTCTTGCAGTAAAGCGATAGGGTTTAGAAGTCAATGCTCCAACAGGGCAAAGATCAATAATATTGCCTGATACTTCAGATTGGATGTTATGTTGCACATAAGTACCAATTTGCATGGCTTCGCCACGGCCAGTAGCTCCCAACTCACGGAAACCTGCAATTTCCTCACCGAAACGAACACAGCGAGTGCAATGAATACATCGAGTCATTTCAGTTGCAATCAGAGGACCCAAATTGTCATCAGTCACTGAGCGCTTAGATTCTTTATATTCGGATTCAGCCTGACCAAAGCCCATGGATAAGTCTTGTAATTCACACTCACCACCCTGATCGCAAATAGGGCAATCAAGCGGGTGATTAATCAGCAAAAATTCCATCACCGCTTCTTGGGAGCGAATAGCCTCTGCTGACTTTGTGAATATTTTCATTGAATCTGTGATTGGCGTCGCGCACGCAGGAACAGGCTTTCGACCATTCTCAACTTCAACAAGACACATACGGCAGTTAGCCGCTATTGATAATTTTTTGTGGTAGCAAAAACGAGGAATATAGATTCCCGCTTCATCGGCAACCTCTATAATCATCTTGCCATTTTCAACTTCTAATGTTTGACCGTCTATTTCAATGGTAGCCATTGTTTAAACCTTCTCTATTATGCTACGACCGAGCGTTTGTGCTTAATGAAATATTCAAATTCATGGTAAAAGTGCTTGACGAAACTTTGTACAGGCCAGGCTGCCGCTTCGCCCAAAGCGCAAATGGTACGGCCTTCAATTTTATCAGCAACGTTTACAAGTTTTTCAATGTCACCAGGCAGACCGTGCCCTTCTTTAATGCGATGGATTAAGCGCACTAACCAACCTGTTCCTTCACGGCAAGGTGTGCATTGCCCACAAGACTCATCCATATAAAACTCTGAGATTCGATAAAGTGCGTCCACCATGCATGTTGTTTCATCCATAATGATTACTGCACCTGAACCCAAACCTGAGCCTGCTTTTTGAATAGAATCGTAATCCATGTCTAGTTTCATCATTACATCACCCGGCAATACCGGCATTGAAGTTCCACCTGGAATGACAGCTTTGAGCTTCCTGCCATCAAAAACACCACCTGCTAATTCCAATAGAGTTTTAAAGGGTGTACCAAGCGGAATTTCAAAATTCCCAGGCTTGTTTACATGACCACTAACGCTAAAACATTTAGGACCGCCGTTATTAGGCTTGCCAAGTTTTAGGAACCACTCTGCCCCTTTTTCCATAATTACGGGAACGGAAGCAAAGGTTTCCGTATTATTAATCGTGGTTGGCTTACCATATAAACCATAATTTGCAGGAAAGGGCGGTTTAAATCTTGGCATCCCTTTTTTTCCTTCAAGGGAATTGAGTAAAGCTGTTTCTTCACCGCAAATATAAGCCCCTGCTCCCAAATGGTTATAAAGATCAAAATCAAAACCGCTACCTAAAATATTCTTACCCAATAAGCCTGCTGCATAAGCTTCTTTTAAAGCCAATTCAGTTCTTTCGAAAGGCTGCCAAAACTCACCGCGGATATAGTTATAGCCAACGGAGGAACCAATCACATAACCGGCAATTGCCATGCCCTCAATTAATTGATGTGGGTTAAGGCTTAAAATTTCTCGATCTTTACAGGTGCCTGGCTCGCCTTCATCGGAGTTACAAACTACGTATTTTTGAATCGGGGCATTTCGATTCATGAAGCTCCATTTGAGACCAGTAGGGAAACCTGCGCCACCTCGTCCACGTAAAGCAGAGGTTTTTAAATCTTCAATAATTTGCTGGGGAGGCGTTTGCTCTTTTAGGATACGGCGCCATGCACTGTAACCACCTACACTTGTATAAGATTTAAGAGTCCAGGGTTCGTCTAAATGGAAAGTGCGGTAACAGACTTGATTTTGTTCAACCATGACAACCACCTCTATCGTTCATCATACTGCTCCAACACTTGGTCAACTTTGTCGTTGGTCAGATTTTCGTAATAAACTTTGTTGATCTGCATCATTGGTGCATTGACACAAGCTCCCAGACATTCCACAGCTCGTAAAGTGTATTGCCCATCTGGGGTAGTTTCGCCAAGTTTTATGCCCAATTTTTCCTGTAAATGATTAACAATTTCTGCCGATCCACAGAGCTTACATGAGATGTTAGTACAAACATTAATCAAATTTTGACCAATAGGCTTGCATTCATACATTGTATAAAAAGATGCCACTTCATAGACTGCAATTGGCGGCATAGTCAAATAATTGGCTATTGCATCCATAACCTCAGGAGATAGGAAGCCTATTTCTTCCTGGGCTATTCTCAATGCCGACATCACCGCTGATTGTCTTTCCTCAGGCGGGTATTTACTAATCCAGTGGTCAATTTCATCTATACCTGCGGATGATATAAATTGACGAAGTAATTGAGTTGAATTATCAGACATTCTTTTTAACCTTTAACGTTTCATTAAAACGGGATTTTCACCCTATAATTAGCGGTCAACTTCCCCAAAAACAATGTCTTGGCTTGCCAAGATTGCAACTGCGTCTGCAAGCATATGGCCTTTAACCATTTCATTGAAACTGGATAAATGAGCAAATCCTGGTGCGCGAATCTTCATGCGATAAGGCTTATTCGCTCCATCTGATACTAAATAAATGCCAAACTCACCTTTAGGTGCTTCAACGGCAGCATAAACTTCGCCTGGAGGTAAACAAAACCCTTCCGTAAAAAGCTTAAAGTGATGTATGAGGGCTTCCATATCGTGTTTCATTTCTTCACGTGATGGGGGCGTTACTTTATAATCCTTAACCTTTACTGGACCAGGATTTTTACGGAGCCATTCTATACATTGCCTGACAATTCGATTGGATTGCCGCATTTCTGCAACACGGACTAAATAACGATCGTAGCAATCGCCTGTTTTACCTATAGGGATATCGAAATCGACTTTATCATAGGCTGCATAAGGTTGTTTTTTACGCAGATCCCAGGCAACGCCTGAAGCTCTCAGCATGGGTCCACTAAAGCCCCATTGTAAAGCCATTTCGGGAGAAACTATGCCGATATCAACAGTACGTTGCTTCCAAATGCGATTTTCAGTGAGCAGCGTTTCGTATTCATCAACGCATTTAGGGAAACGCTCTGTAAAGCCCCAAAGAAAATCGAGCAAAGAACCTTGACGATCTTCGTTCTTTTTTTCCGTTTCACGTTCATTATGCCATCTTGATGGTTTGTACTGAGCCATAGTATCGGGCAAATCACGAGCTACCCCGCCAGGACGATAATAGGTCGCATGCATACGAGCGCCAGATACGGCTTCATAACAATCAAAGAGATCTTCTCGCTCGCGAAAGCAATAAAGAAAAACGGTCATTGCCCCTATATCAAGTGCATTAGCACCTAGCCAAAGCAGATGATTAAGAATTCTTGTTACCTCATCAAACATAGTGCGGATGTAGCGTGCTCGTTCGGGAATTTCGAGGCCAAGCAATCTCTCTATCGCTAATACGTAGGCATGTTCATTACACATCATCGACACATAATCGAGTCGGTCCATGTAACCAATGTTTTGAATATAAGGTTTGGTTTCAATTAATTTTTCAGTCGCACGGTGCAGTAAGCCAATGTGCGGATCAGCACGGACAATGGTTTCTCCTTCCAACTCAAGCACCAAACGCAAGACGCCATGCGCAGCTGGATGTTGGGGACCAAAATTGAGAGTGTAATTTTTTAATTCAATCATTCTTCACTCCCTCGGTTTTCCCGTTAAGATAACGATTGTCACTTCGTATTACTTTAGGCACAAGCACCCTTGGTTCAATGTCTACTGGCTCATAGATTACCTGTTGTAAACCAGCATCATAACGCATTTCGACATGCCCGCTTAGCGGGAAATCCTTGCGGAATGGATGGCCAATAAAGCCGTAATCCGTAAGAATTCGCCTTAGATCTGGATGATTTTCAAATAAAATGCCATATAAATCGTAAGCTTCACGCTCAAACCAGTTAGCGCTTTTCCAAATATCCTGTACGGAGGGAACGATAAGATTAGATTCCTCAATATAGATTTTAACCCGCAGCCGCTGGTTTAATTGGGTTGACAAAAGATGATAAACAACTGCGAATCGCGGATGGTTTAATGAATACGCTCTAACTTTTTGTCTTTCTACGCCCCTAGAGAAACCGCTTTCACTTGAGGACTCAGTTTCCCAGTCATACTCACCGTAGAGTAGATAATCGACACCACAAACATCCATCAGTTGATCAAAGGCAAAAGCCTCATGCTTTTGTAGTTGATTTAAAAGTTCTTTAAGATGCTTAACTTCACAGACAAGTGTTATTTCATCATTGCTCAACGACGCCGAGGAAATTAGTGTGCCCAATTCGGTGTTTATATTTTCAGCTAAATTTGTTAATTTCGTCATCGGATACTTACCTGTGCTGGTCTCAAGCTTCAATAATTTGCTTACGTCTGATTTTATTCTGTAGTTGAATAATGCCATAAAGCAGAGCTTCAGCAGTTGGTGGACAACCAGGGACATAAACATCAACCGGAACAATGCGATCACAGCCTCTCACTACTGAATAGGAGTAGTGGTAATAACCACCGCCATTGGCACAAGATCCCATGGAAATCACCCACCTTGGCTCGGCCATTTGATCATAGACGCGGCGAAGGGGAGGAGCCATTTTATTACACAAAGTCCCGGCAACAATCATCACATCAGACTGGCGCGGACTAGGTCGAAAAATGATTCCGAAGCGATCCAAATCATAACGTGCAGCTCCCACATGCATCATCTCAACTGCACAACAGGCTAAACCGAAGGTCACAGGCCACATTGAACCGCTGCGAGCCCAACCTAGCAGTTTATCTACTGAAGTTGTCACAAAGCCACTCTTCTGTAATTCAGCAGCAGTCATAGCAAGCCTCTAAAAAATTGATTACTCCCATTCCAGCGCGCCTCTTTTCCATTCAAAAATAAAACCAATGACTAATAGAGCTAGAAAAATCATCATCGCGGAAAAACCAAACCAGCCAATCTTTCGTAACACTACAGCCCAGGGAATAAAAAAAGCAGTTTCCAAATCAAATATAATGAAAAGGATAGCAACTAAGTAGAACCTTACATCAAAGGGGATATGTGCATTTTCAAAGGGATCAAAGCCACATTCATAAGGCGAATTTTTAGCCGCATCGGGAATGCGTTTACTCAGAAGCGCACCAGCCCCTAGCATTACAAAACCAATGACAAAAGCTATTATGATAAAAACAAGTACGGGCAAATATTGTGAAAGCATAATTTAGTTTCGCTCGGATTGTTATGGTACCGAAGGCCGGACTCGAACCGGCACAGCTTGCGCCACCGCCCCCTCAAGACGGCGTGTCTACCAATTCCACCACTTCGGCATATTAATTATTCCCGTTCTCACCGCTATTAACTGGCACGGGAATCTTTGATTCCGCCGGTGTAGTGGTTTGTTGTGGGATAGCTTGTTGTTCTGCTTTATGATATTGCGTGGATACCATATAGGAAAGTGTAAGACTGGTTATAAAGAAAGTCATGGCTAAGCCGCCGGTTAATTTAAACAGGAATGATCCTGTACCTTGGCTGCCAAAAACAGTATTGGATGCGCCTGAACCAAAGGCTGCACCTATGTCAGCACCTTTACCATGCTGTATTAGCACCAAGCCTATTAAAACTAGCGCTACTAGCACATGAAGCATTAAAATCAATTGATACATTTTACAATTTCCACAAATTGTTGTGCATTAAGGGACGCACCACCAACTAAACCACCATCAACATCCGGCAACGCAAAAAGCGTAGCAGCATTATTTTCATTAACACTACCACCGTACAATATTGATAACTGATTCGCATCATCGCTATCAAATTCCGCAACCAACGTCCTGATGGATAAGTGTGCTTCCTGCACCTGCTCTGGACTGGCAGTGTTCCCAGTTCCTATTGCCCACACAGGTTCATAAGCTATTACGCAATCTCTAAAACATCGTCTGTTAGTAGAAGTTAGAGCTAGAAGTTGCTTGGCAAGAACTTGTTCTGTTAGCCCTTGCTCACGCTCCTTTTGGGTTTCCCCCACGCAAAGAATCGGTATCATATCATGTTCTTTTACGTGGTGGAATTTATCCGCAACAAATTTTTCATCCTCGTGAAATAGTGTTCTGCGTTCAGAATGCCCAACCAGGACATAGCGACAACCATATTCCTTCAGCATCGGCGCAGATAACTCTCCGGTAAAAGCACCAGCATCACTGGAGTACACATTTTGTGCCCCCCACTGGATAAAACTGTCGTTTAAATATTCTTTAACTAGAGGGAGGTAGATTGATGGCGGTATCACCACACATTCAGCACTACCAGGTTTATTCAGCGAGTTTGTTAATTGTTGTAACAAGGATATGATCTGATCAATACGACCATTCATTTTCCAATTGCCAGCTACAATCTTTCTCCTCATCGCCTTCCTCCATCATTCTACTGAAATAAAAACCTTGGCCTCAGCGCATTTCAGGGGCGGACTATACATTAAAGTCTAATGGAATCCTAGCATTAGAATTTTTTTTGCTTCTTTTAGTAAGATACTTGTTCGATTTTAGAACGGATTGAATTGAGTTGGCCTAAATTAGGGTAGCTGGAGGATAGTGGTTCATCCATCATTTTTATTTGACGGTATTCTCAACATAAATAAAGTTTATTAATGCAGCCTGGATCACTGATGACTGTGTTGCTTTGAGCTTTCAACTGTCCAAAATCCTCAACCACTTCCAAATCGGCTTAATGATAATGTGATATTTTTTGCCCTTCTTCTCAACAATTTTTCTGCCTTCTTCATTCTCAGTAATGATCAAGCCTTCCGATAAAGAAAATTTATCCATCGCCTCAATTAAACCTGATTCTTCTCTTTCATTAGTTGATGGATCATGCAATTCAAGGCAAACCTGAATAACTTGTTGGGTTCGAGAACCTTTCCTAATTATGAAATCACATTCCTTGACACCACTATAATAAAATACTTCATACTCCCTACGCTTTAATTCAACAAAAACAATATTCTCTAAGGTACGGCCACGATCCTCACTTGTTATAAATCCTAATGTTTTAGCCAAAATATGGTCAACAAAATATACTTTTCTTGGAGCTTGTTGTTGGGCCTTTAAATTATCATCATAACGGTTTACGAAAAAACACAAAAAGCTATTTTGAATGTAACTACAATAATCAGAAATGGTCGTATTACTTTTAATAATTTTACCGTTATTATTTATCATTCCAAGAAGTTTAGATAAGGTAACTTCTTTGCCACAATTACTTGCCAAGAAGAAAAGAAGTTTTTTTAGTGCCTCTGGGTTAGCAACTTTATATCTCGTTATTATGTCTCTATAAAGTATGCTTTCGTATAAAGAATGTAAATATTCAGGATCTTTGCTTGATATATAGGCTGGTATTCCACCAATTTCCAAATATTTTGAGTAGCTTTCTTTCATAGTGCCAATTTCTGTGGTACTAAAATCAACCCGTTCTAGAGGAAGGCGAGATTGTGAAAACTCAGCAAAGGAAATCGGAAAAATATTCAATGATATGTACCTACCGGTTAACCTTGTGCCCAACTCCCCCTGTGTCAGGCTAGTTGTCACCCCTAAATAACTTCAATTAAGGGGGCAACGAGGTGAACAATGAGACAGTATTCAGAAGAAAGGAAAGAAAACGTATTGGGCAAACTTCTTCCTCCGCATA
>JACCWL010000042.1 GCA_013697645.1 Tatlockia sp.
TTTTCCAAATATTGCCTCTGACCACTTTTCTGCATCTGATAGGTCTATGTTCATAACTTCTCTCAATAAAAAAAAAGTAGTTGATCATAAATGGAACCATAAGGCAACATGTGTAGAAGATTCAGGCCTACGCGGGGACGACACACAAAAGAGTTTAAGAGTGTATACAAACGGAACTGAGATCTATTCTTCGTCACTCATAGCGCCAGTAGGCTGCTCGATCACACGATGTTTCATCGCTAAGAAGGTAAGTTCGACATCATTTTTGATGCCTAACTTATCAAACATCCGATAGCGGTACCCATTAATTGTTTTAGGACTTAAAAACAATCTATCCGCAATTTCCTGAACGGTCATACCTCTTGTAATCATTAACATGACTTGCATTTCACGCTCTGACAATAAATCAAAGGGCGAATCTTGCACAGCTTCCAAACTACTAATAGCCATTTTTTGGGCTATTTCAGCACTTAAATATTTTTCACCCTTGGCAACTTTTCGAATAGCCGCAGCCATTTCTTCAGCGCCTGATTCTTTGGTTAAATAACCCATCGCTCCCAATTGCAAAACGCGCGTCGGCAAAGGCTCAGCGCACATGGCGGTCACAGCGATGACTTTAACCTGGGGATGTGATTTTTTAAGGCGTCTAGTTACTTCCCAACCATCGATACCTGGCATTTTCATATCGAGCAGAACGACATCCGGCTTATGGGTCTTAACCAAAGCTAAAGCTTGCTCTCCGCTTTCAGCATCAGCGACCACATCCATATCGGGTAAATCATCCAATAATCGTCGAATACCCATTCGTACGAGAGCATGGTCATCAACAATTAAAACTTTTATCAAGCGATGCTCCTCGACTGCAGGGCCAATGAACACAAAACGTGCATCGATATTAGCAAGACTGATTAAGCATTACAATTATGCCTCTTCGAAAATGAAGATAGAGGTTCAATAGTGCCTCATTCTGCATTCAAAGCTACCAAGCTAACAGGCCAAGATATGAATACTAGGATTTTCTTTATCCACTGGAAAAAATGGCGGATACTCGCCAAGTTCTTTTGCACGCGCGATAAAAGAAGAAATATCAGAGAGCACAAAATCATAAAGTGTATGATAATCGTCGATTACAAAATAAACTTTTTGCAGCATATCGATTCGGTAGGGCATGCGAAAGGCTGCAACAGGATCAAAAATCACGCGCAAGGGCACATCCGATTCAACAGAATAAGCAGTTTCACTAATAGATGAGAGAATGCCCCCACCATAAGCACGCATACCTTCGTCGGTCTCAATTAAACCAAATTCAACCGTAAACCAAAAAAGACGTTGTAATAAAGCCCATTGGTTCTCAGGAAAAGTCAAAACTTTTAAGGCAAAACTTTGGATAAAATCAGCATAGACTTGATTAGTCAGCATTGGACAATGACCAAAAATCTCATGAAAAACATCGGGCTCCTGAACATAATCGATTTCTTCTTCACAGCGAATAAAGGTCGCAGCGGGAAAGCGCCGTTCTGCAAGCAGCTCAAAAAAATCCCGAGCAGATATCAAGGCAGCAACAGGTGCAACCCGCCATCCTGTCAAAGCTGCAAGCCGCTCGCTTACCTCAGGCAATTGCGGAATGCGATCAGCGGATAAGCCAAGGCATTGGAGTCCATCTAAAAACTCCTTACAAGCCCTGCCCGGAATAATCTTCATTTGACGTTCGTAAAGTACTTGCCAAATACGATGTTCTTCGCTTGAATAATTTACATTGCCCTTTGCATCTGGTTTATGAGAAACATAGCGGCTTACAAACTCCATAATAACTCCTGAGCAAATTCAAACGAGGAAAATATCAACTTGTCCTGTGCTATTTCGCTAAGCCGATTGCCCAAGCCTTTATTTTTGAGCACCGTAACGCAGCATATGTATTTGAGCATTGTAGCGCAGAAAAAAAAGCTTAGGCGCCAGCATAGTAGAAATGGCAACAGCCTTTGGTAATTTAATCAATAATTAAGCCAGATTGCAAAAAAAATAATTGTCTCTTTTTTTGGTGTCTCTTTCTTAATTCGGAAAAATCAAAAATATTCAATAAAATCAACCTTGACAATTATAATTTATAATCTTTAAACTGTGCCGAGCTATTAGTGCAACCACACAATAATACTTCTCCAGGTGTGTTCTTAAAAACAGGCCTGGATTCCTCAGCACGCTTTAAAGATCTCTTATGAAAAATCAACAGCAATTCCCCTACCTAGGTTTTGGCTTAAGCCTGCGTCCGGAGCATTACGATGAGGTATTAACACAAAAACCCGATGTCGATTGGTTTGAAATTATTACAGAAAATTATTTAATACCTGGCGGTAGGCCGATTTATTTTTTGGATAAGGTGCGCGAAAATTACCCTATCGTAATGCACGGTGTATCTTTATCGATTGGTAGTACAGATCCCCTCGATTGGGATTATCTCAAACAGCTAAAAGCTTTGGCTGCACGTATTCAACCCGTCTGGATTTCAGATCATCTATGCTGGACTGGCGTCAAAGGGTTAAACCTTCATGACTTGTTGCCCCTACCTTATACCGAAGAAGCAATTAAACATATTGCTGAGCGCATTGATGAAATCCAAACCTTTTTAGGCCGCCGCATTCTGATTGAAAATGTTTCCTCTTATCTTACTTTTACACACTCAGAAATGACTGAATGGGAATTTATTTCAGAAATCGCCAAAGCATCTGATTGCTCTATTTTACTTGATGTAAATAACATCTACGTAAGCTCTGTAAATCATGAATTCAATGCGCTTGATTATATTAATGCGATCTCGTCTGAGCGCATCGCTCAAATTCATCTGGCTGGCCATTCTAATCAAGGCAATTACATTATAGATACCCATGACGCGGCAGTCATTCAGCCGGTTTGGGAGCTTTATGCCAAAACAATTGCCAAATTTGGGCGAATTTCAACCATGATTGAACGAGATGACAATATCCCACTTTTAGCCGAATTATTAGCCGAATTAAATCAGGCCAGAAACATCATGGACAATACCCTCATAAAAGAGTTATCCGCATGAGTAATTTACGCTCGGTGCAAAACCAATTTCAAAACTATCTCCTAAACAATCAAGCGGAGATTCAACAATCAATTGTGCAGACTGATAAAGTTTCAGTAAGCCAGCGCTTAGCCATCTACCGCGATGCCTATCGCTCGCGCTTAACTGAGGCTTTAGGAAATAATTTCCCTATTTTATCCTCTTATCTAGGCTTTGATGCTTTCAGCAGCTTAAGTGGAAAGTATATCGATAAACACCCCTCACCTTATCGTTCCATACGTTGGTTTGGTGACGAGTTTGCTTTATTTTTAAAAGAAAAGGGCGAGAGTTATCTAGCAGAATTAGCAGAATTTGAATGGTTTATGACCTTAGCCTTCGATGCTACCGATGATGAGCAAGTGCAAATCGAGCAAATGGCAGCGATTTCCCCTGAAGCCTGGGGAACTCTACGATTTAGGCCTCATGCTTCTTTGAAACTCATGAAGTTTAATTGGAATGTTGTCGATATCTGGGAAGCAATATCCAAGGAACAACAGCCGCCAGAACCACAAGAAACAGCTACTCAAACCTGGGCTTTATGGCGCAGGGACTATCTTATTCGTTTTTATTCTTTAGTAGACGATGAAGCCTGGGCGCTGAGTGCCTTAATCAAAGGCGCAACCTTTGGTGAGATTTGCGAAGGCCTTTGTAATTGGTTAGCCGAAGAAGAAGTGGGTCTGCGAGCAGCTTCCTTGTTGAAGGGCTGGATAGAGGCAGGGTTAATTGCTGAATTAGATTCAGAAATATGAAGCGTCGGGCTCAGGTCAGGAGGGCCGGCTACTGTGTTTCGACACCTTTGGTATGTCGTCCCCGCGTAGGCGGGAACCATCCACAATGAGGCCCGACAATCATAATAAAATAAACAAACAATCCTAGCTAAATATAGCTACATTTAAAAAGACTTTTCTTAACTTAATAGCAGTGGCTCCTGACCCGAACTCCTTTCCGCCCCTATTTTAAATTTCCATCAAAATCAATCACTGAATCTTCTAATGGAAGTTGATTCAAATAATTTAAAGCGGGCGTTTTTAAAAATTGAACTTGATTATCCACTCGTTGAGTTGCTTTAAGCTTAAACTGATCAAAGCCATAAGGAATGCCATTTGTAACCAACATTGAGGGTTTGTCTCCTATGTGAAAATGCAAATGTGGCTCAGACGAATTACCAGAATTGCCGAGTTTTGCCATAACTTGACCGGGATTTACAAAATCACCCACTTTGACCTTGAGAGACCCTGGGATTAGGTGCGCATAAGAGGCAAATTTTCCATTACCTAAATCTAAAATGATAAAATTTCCACCGATATTATTTAGGGTCAAAGGCTCTGCAAGTTTGCCTGAGTGGGGAATATTTTCAGGAATGCCGTCTTTTACTAAGACTACTTTGCCTTTGGCAACTGCCAAAAGGTCTTGATTGTAAGCATAATAACTAGAGTTTTTATTTTCATCACCTGTAAAGGTTGAACCCTCAGCATCCATTTGGACAAAATCGATTGCATAACGTTCAGCAAAATAAGGTCGTCCATTAAAATAATTAACCGCTCTTCGATGAGCTGATCCATTTGACAGCCCATTTCCTGCTACCCAGTTAGAGCCACGCAGTGGAGGGCCCACAATAAGAGGAGGCGTTTTATTAACCTCTTGCACAGGATAGAAAAGTTTGTAATTCTCACCATCTGACTCAGTGGTAAATCGGAACACATGCTTCAATTGACTTGGTACTTTTGATAATTCGTCGAAGGGAAACCACATATAGATAATTTTTGATTCACCTGGCTGGAAAATAAAAGGATTAACTTTATCATTGGGATTAACCGTTTGAATTGATTTCGCAAAATCTTCAGGTTTAAGCAAAGGCTGAGTGGCAGCTAGCGTTTCAAGAGAAGTTAGAGTAATGGGTGTAGTCATGTAGCTGGTTAGATAGATCTCATAAATTAAATAGGCTTTGTCGAGTGCTACTACAGCGCGCGGTGTGTCATAGATATTGATTGTTATGGCAGCAGGCTTGTCTGTGTCGTTAGCAAACACCTTAACTGGATTGACCAAAAATAAAGAAAGGCTCAAAAAAATAAACATGAATAGCTTGTTAGGTTTCATTGTATAGGTTCTCAGTTCTAAGACGAATAATTAATATTATAGAGGTCTAAATTACCAACCTGGCATAAAAAATTCTCATTAGACTATAATTAGTAGAGTTTGTTCAAGGATTATCTGATAAAATCTGATTTAATCACTTTAATCGTAACAGAATTTCGGTTATCCATTTCTGTTTGACTAAAAAAAGCGTAGGTCGGCGCCCCTAGCCCGACATTCTTACCCGCGAAGCCATTGTCGGG
>JACCWL010000045.1 GCA_013697645.1 Tatlockia sp.
GGTTAAAACACAAACAGGGGCAGTCGGAGGTCATAATCAAACCATGCTGGCTGTTGATGATCGTTCAAACGCCATTCTTTTTAGCGGCTCTAAAACCGAACGAATCAGGTTACGTTTATTGATTAACCAATTGGACAACCGAGGCAGCTCTGCTTTTGAAAGTAATACCCAAGTCGTTTATTTAAATTATTTGCGAGCAGAAGATTTAGTTCCAATTCTTGCAGGCATTGCCCAGGCTAATTTCAGTGGGAACGTTGGAACCACAATCGGCACAATTACAGTACCAGAACTAGATAGCACAAATCCGAACTCCAACATTAGTGGCGGAGATTTGAACAAACAGGTGGCAGCAGCTCCTCCACCTCCTCCCCAAGCTATAGCCAATGCAACAGCGAATACAAGTGGGACAATTACCCAAAATGAAAGCTCGACCAAACCAACGGTGCAAATAATTGCCGAACCCAATACAAATTCTATCATTATCAATGCGCCAGCAAGCCTTATTCGCATTTTAAAGGCAGTCATTCGGCAATTGGATATTCGTCCAGCCCAATTGTTAATTGAAGCGCTGGTTGCGGAAGTCAACGAAAGTGATGTGAGAAACTTAGGAATCGAATGGGGAGGATCTACGGAATTGGGCAGACCAAATACTTTCAGGCCAGGATTTGCAATTATCAACACCAAACTGACAATCGATGATTTTCAAGCCCGAATTTTTGCTCTAGCTAGTCAACAAAAAGCAAATATTTTATCCACTCCTTCTGTTGTTGTACTGGATAATCGCCAAGCTAAAATACTTGTAGGTAAGCAAGTCTCTGTGACATCAACCACATATCCAAATAATGCAAATGGCACAGCCGCTGGCAGTCCTTATGAAACGTTTAATCGCGTTAATGTTGCACTGCATCTCTATGTAAGGCCCCAAATAACACGCGGACGAGGGGTTAAACTGCAAATTGATCAGGGCAATAACACCATTGACCCTGCTAGCACAAATAATACGACCAACCCTATTTTTGACATAAGTTCTATTGTCACCTCTGTTCATGTAGAGAGTGGTGATATTGTCGTACTTGGCGGATTAATACAAAACAGCGTAGCTAATGAAGACAATAAGCTTCCCATTCTCGGCGATATCCCTGGTTTAGGTCGCTTTTTCCAACATAATATAAATTCGCATGAGAAACGGGTTTTGATGGTCTTTATTAGACCGGTTATTTTAAGGTCTGAACGAGATGCCGTTGAAATCTCAGGCGCCAAATACAATGATATTAGGCAACTTGAACTAGAGATGCTGCGTGGTGAGCCCTATAATATTAAAAACCACGGGCTGATTTTACCGCCGCAAACTTTGGCAAAACTCCCCAAACCCTTCTGTCGGCTACCAAGACCGCCTATAACAATGACGAAATAAAGCCAATGGAAAATCATGAGAAAGCCAAACGGTTGCCTTATACCTTTGCTAAGAATCAAGGCATTATCGCCGTCCCAAGTGACGAGGGGCTGACGGTTTATCATTTGCCTAATCCTTCTTTGCAAACTTTAACTGAAGTTAAACGTTTATTGCAGGCTGAGTTAAAATTTAAAGCAGTTAATGAGACAGAGTTTCAACAGCATTTAGCCAAACTTTATGAATCACAATCCTCTATTCTGGATGCCGCAGAAGGTATGGAAGATGATATCGATTTAGCGATGCTTGCCGGGCAACTTCCGATTAGTGAAGATTTATTGGATAATCAAGATGACGCCCCAATCATTCGCTTACTTAATGCCCTCTTCACCCAAGCTATCAAACAGAAAGCATCTGACATCCACATTGAAACCTATGAAAACCGTGTCTTGGTTCGTAATCGCATAGACGGGGTCTTGCATGAGGTGCTGGAAATCCAACGGGCAATTGCTCCTCTTGTTATTTCTCGGGTTAAAGTCATGGCAAAATTAGATATCGCTGAGAAACGCATTCCTCAAGATGGTCGAATAGCACTTCGCATTGGCGGCCATAATATCGATGTGCGGGTCTCGACCCTCCCCTCAAATCACGGTGAGCGTATTGTACTTAGGATTTTAGACAAACAAGCAGCACAACTTGATTTAGGACTTTTAGGCATGCCTAAGGATACTTTGAAAGCTATGCGTCAAATGATAGCTGAGCCACATGGCATTATTTTAGTCACAGGTCCTACAGGTTCAGGTAAAACAACCTCGCTTTATGCGATGTTGACTGAACTTAATCAAGTAAGCCGTAATATTTTAACCATTGAGGATCCAATTGAATATGATTTGCCAGGAATTGGCCAAACTCAAGTAAATTCAAAAGTAGAAATGACTTTTGCGAAGGGTTTGCGCGCTATTTTGCGGCAGGATCCTGATGTTGTGATGATTGGCGAAATACGCGACCTGGAAACTGCAGACATTGCTGTGCAGGCTAGCCTCACAGGCCATTTAGTGTTATCAACTTTGCATACAAACTCAGCCTTAGGCGCTTTGACACGACTCCATGATATGGGAGTGGAATCGTTTTTATTATCATCTTCAATTGTCGGTTTGATTGCCCAACGTTTAGTTAGAAAACTCTGTCCTCATTGTAAATCGCCTCATATTCTTCGTGATGATGAACGTGATTTAATGGGAATCGATACTAATACTGATATCTCAATGGTCTTTGAACCGAAAGGTTGTGAACTCTGTAACCACTTAGGTTATCGTGGAAGAACAGGCATCTATGAGTTAATTACTATCGATGAAACACTACGCAGCATGGTTCACCGCAATGAAAACCTGCAAGTCATTGATAATTACTTAAGACCTGCTACATCAACTATTCGTCAAGATGGATTTAAGCGTGTTTTAGTTGGGGATACTTCTCTTGCTGAAATTCTTCGTGTCACCAGTCAACATTAGAATCTTTTTATACTGAAATAACCCAAAGACCTCAAACCCTGCTATAAAAACTGGCGAGTATCATTTAAACTAAGCGTTGATGTAAAAATGTTAAATAAGGATATTAAGACATTGCAGACCCTACATAAACAGAAAAGCCCTCTAACCTTTTCTCTATCTTTAGCAGCTTTAGGCATAGTGTATGGTGATATCGGAACAAGCCCTTTATATGCCATGCGTGAATCATTGGATAAGCTACCCATTAATTTAACCAATATATTAGGGGTTTTATCGCTTATTTTCTGGTCTCTTATATTAATTATTTCAATTAAATATTTAGTTATCTTATTTCGAGCCGACAATGATGGCGAAGGGGGTATTCTTGCCCTATTAGCGCTTTTAAAGCAATTTCTGGGTGACAAGGCAAGAATTATCCTACTAATTGGAATATTTGGCGCGGGCTTAATGTTGGGAGACGGTATGCTCACTCCAGCCATTTCAGTTCTTAGCGCCATTGAAGGATTAACAGTCATTGCTCCTTCCTTTACAAATTGGATAATTCCAATGACTGTGGTTATTTTAATTTCCTTATTTTCAATCCAGTCTTATGGTACTTCAAAAATTGGAATTATTTTTGGTCCCATTATTTTAATCTGGTTTATAACTTTGGCTATATTGGGTGCGTCTCAGATTATTCAGAATCCAATAGTTCTTAAAGCGATTAGTCCATGGTATGCGATTGAATTTTTCCGAACAAATGGCTGGAATGGTTACATCCATTTAGGCGGAATATTTTTAGTTGTTACCGGTGGGGAAGCTCTCTATGCTGACATGGGGCATTTAGGGAAAAAACCGATACGACTGAGTTGGTTTTTGGTAGCATTACCTGCTTTATTATTAAATTACTTTGGCCAAGGCGCAAATTTACTTAATAATCCTGCAGCAATTTTAAATCCCTTTTATTTAAGTGCACCGGTGTGGTTTTTATTTCCACTTCTAATTATTGCTACATTAGCCACCATTATCGCTTCCCAGGCGGTAATTTCTGCTACCTTTTCATTAACGAAACAAGCCATTCTGTTAGGTCTATACCCGCATTTATCCATTAAACAAACCTCTGATGTTAAAGGACAAATCTATGTACCTCAAATGAATTTTATTCTCGCCATTGGAACATTACTTTTAATTATTACTTTTAAAAATTCAAAATCACTAACTCATGCTTATGGAATCGCTGTCAACTTAGACATGATCCTGACGGTCCTATTAATTGCATATTTAGCAATAAAAAAGTGGCAGTGGAATCCTATCATTATTATAGTTATGTTCTCGTTCTTTGCGATTATTGATATTGCATTTCTAGGGGCGAATATTCTGAAGGTAGAAACAGGAGGATGGGTTCCTGTTGCTTTCGCGAGTGTATGTGCCTTCATCATGTATACCTGGCAGAAAGGCATGTACCATCTACGTGAAACTTACTACATGAAAAAGGTAGAGCTAACAAAAATACTCAAACAATTCGATTATCAAAGCTTACAAAGATTACCAGGAATGACCGCCATATTTATAACAGATGTTTATGATAAAAGCGGAGGTAGCTTTTTGCATTTTTTAGCTATAAATCGGATTTTACCGGAACATATATTAATTGTTGATTACAGAGTCGAAAATGTCCCTTATATCTCATCAGATCAGCGATATAATTTAAGAATTTTAAAAGCGAATGTATGTGAATTAACATTACACTATGGATTTATGGACACGGTATCAATTCCTGAAGCCTTATCCCTTGCTAATGATAAGAAAGTTTTGCCTTTTACTTTAGATATTAAACGAGCAACCTATTTGCTTGAAATACCCAATGTTATAGCTTCAACGCAAAAAGAAACACTGGCATTCTTCTGGCAGGAAAAAATATTCGCATTTCTCGTCAGAAATTACTCAACAAATATTAATATAGAGTTCTATCAATTGCCTTATAATAGAACAATAGCATTGGGAACATACTATATTATATGATATATTTTTGTCATTTAAGTCTAATAACGCTCAATCTAAACTTTATCTTTGATCATATAAAAGGCAATCAGAATTATTTATTGACATTCTAAGTTTTCTTTAGTAATATTCATCAAACTTTTACAATAATATTACCAAGAAAGAGGACTTAAAATGACCAACTATATCTATGTGCCCTACACTAAAAAGGAAGTTCCAACCACAGTGGCTGAACACCTTAATAAATTTATTAAATCAAACAACGAAAAAGATAACGAAGTTATTGTAATGTTTAGTGGTAAACATGGGCTTGATAACTTGCCCACAAATGCAAAAGTATTTGTCTTGATGCATGGTCAACCAGGAAAAGTTAATAAATTTAAACAAAGCAATACCACTGTCGCACCTCTTGGTTTAACAGACCGCAAGAACTCTAAATCAGTGCCAGATATTGCTAAGGAAATGATCGCAGACGGTTTATTTGAAAATTCAAAGGATACCAGGATTTGCATCGAATTATATTTCACCATGAATGCTGCTAAAGAGAAGGGCCATACCATAGCGGAATCGTTTAGTGAGACCCTAAAGAAAAATACTGACTTTAACGAGCGAGCAATTCGGATAGATTATTATAGCAATCAGCGAAATCCCAGTGGAAAATCTAATGCCTCACCAATTAAACATTCAATCTATGGTAGTGAGCTTTGCCAGCCAAAATTATCCAAAGAGCAGGTTAAAGAAGCCATAATTGAATACGTCGAATACAAATCATCTCGATTTTGCGGTCTGTCAGGGATTCTAGGATTAAATCGATTTTTTACTAGCAATGAAAGCATTCAAACAATCCAATCTCTTCAGTCTGAATGTAGTGATGAAAAGCGCTTTCAACTCGCTAAACAATTTTTAGCAAAACATTCAGAGAATGCTTTTGCTCAATGCTTAAAACTTAACGTAGAGAAATCCAAAGTAAACAACGATTTGTCTTGGTCAGCCCAATCGACCCCCGTGGAAGGTATGACTATTTAGTATAAGGGCCGTGATTCCGAACAGCGAGATTTTCTGATATTGGTAGAGTGTTAATTGATGGAAAACCCCTCTCAGTTCGGGATCTTAAGATTCCCATAAAATTTAGAAAACATGTATGTCGGTCCGGATAAAATCCCCCACAAGAGCCCTATTAATAAAGCCAAAATTATTTATCGCCCCACTCCGAAAAAACTTTCAGGAGTCGTAACTTTAGGGTCTTTAATTGATTTCGGGAATGACTTTTCAGGCTTAAACATGCCTATTTCCACTTGATTTTTGTAAATTAATTTCTCGCTGCTCTCTACCAAATGCAAATAATATTGGCTTTGATCGTTCGCAATCTCAAGTAGGTCTTTTAAATGTATCGTTTGAGAATTGAGTGATCCTTGTAAATCATTTACATTAGTTGAACTACAATCTCGGTAATCGCTAAGAATTAAATTAGATAGTTCTTGTTGATAATTCTCGATTTGAGCTTCAATCAATTTAATTTCGGGATTTTTTTTCGAATTTCCCTGTTTTACTAATTGAATAAATTCTTCATTAAGCAAATTAATCCCTTCTTGTAATCTGCACCTTTCATTCAGAACACCTAACTCTCTTTGTAGCTCGACTATACTTTCTGATGGCGGAGTATCATTACAAATTGCGCGCTGCATTAGCATCCCACATGCGACAGGTACAACAACATCTCTAGATAATTCGTACACAGATTTGGCCTTGATTATTAAATTGTTCAAATCTTCATAATATTTAGAATACATAAAACACCTCAATTTATAGTTTATTTTCAAAATTAGTTGGCTCAGTGGACTCGCTTTGGATCAATATTCTTTGTTTGACTTCAGAGCGCATAGGAAAAAATCCAGTTTTCGCTACTTTTTGTGGGGAATCGATCGTTGTTTTTGCTTTAGGCAAAGCAATTTTTTCCTGGATTATTTGTGTTTTTAAATTAATATTCTCTGCAGTTAGATTATCTATGATTTCCGTATTTTTTAAGAAACCCTCTCTTAATTGGGTGTTCATTATATTTTTTTCTTGTTGTTGCATTACAGTTTTGCGCAACTCCGCATTCTGCTTATTTGTTTCTAGTCCCCTCTTCTCAGATATGTTTTTTTTGACACCCATATAAGCGCCGCCAGCTAGTATTGATACCCCTAATAGTGCACCTCCTGCCATTGCTGCACCAATCGATAAAACACCAACTAACAACGACTCAACGGGATGTCTGGATCTCCAATTAAATAACTGATCAACGGTAGATGTAAAAAATCTCAATGCACCCCACAACCCCATATTATCCCCCTTAAAAAAATTTATTTTAACTACCGACCAAATCGTGCTTGCATATCGGCATCCAGAAACGCTCTATCAAATTCTTCAATTTCCCATGAACTTACGGGTTCATAGTTTTTTAATTTTTCATAAATACGCATCACAAAAGGATCATTTTCTATAATTTCCCTAACCCTTCTGGGACGCTCTTCTAAAGCTTGAAGATCCAGACCAATTGAAGGTTTTAGGGTAACATTAGCGCCCGCTCCGCTAAAAAATCCCACTTTAGCAATACCTGAGATATTCATCTTTCTTGCATTAGCTTCTGCCCCAACTTCTCCCGCTATCTTCAAACCCACCCCGGCGGAACCCTCTACACTTATTTGAAAACTCAATCCCATCAAATTAATGGTAGGTGAATTAAAAGAGCAACCCGCACTTGGCCCCATTAGACCAAACTCGCCTCCCAGGGTCGCAGTTGCAGAAGTGGATGTTAATTCCATTTGGGTATTTATCAGGGCCTGTGCACTACAGGCATCTATACAATAAGACGCTGAACCAAAACCACCTAAATCAATACCTTGTGAGTCGATGTTAAACACATACTGGTTGCCTATACCTGCATCCATCAATAAGGTATTCGTTAGGGGATCTACTTTTACGCTGTAATATAACCCGTCTGTTTTATCCCCCTCTTCTATAATTGTGCATTCAATACCCACATTAACTCTATTGTTTTCTCTTGAAATCCCCAGTTCTTTCTCCACGTTTGTATATTGACCATTTTCTTTGTTACAAAGCTGATCACCATGACGTCCCTTTTTCATCCCCAGGGTTTGCATTTGTAAATCGGGATTAAAGGTTTCACAAAGCTCTGGGATTTCAGTTACGCTTTCTGCATTAACCTGTTCGACTGGCTCAACAATTGGATTAACTGGATTAATTGGATCTGTTGTTTCCGCAATTTCCACAAATTTGGAATTGGTATTTTCCTCTGTATGATTAACCCCTGTAGAAGACTCTGGAACAATAGGAGTCTCTGTAACACATTTATTTTCCAAAGAGGTTTCTGGCGCGTGTTCTTCATTAGGTGTGCTTAAAATCTCTTGTAGTTCTTCCATTTTTTCGCAAATAACCGGCATAGTTGGGTCTTTGGGTATGGCCGCTTTAAAAAATCCAACACCTGCCTGTATTGAGGACTTTACGATTTCCACAGGAATATCCAAGGTGATTTGTTCAGTTTGATCACGCGTCACCCGTTTGGATTGCGCAGAGCTGGTATTTAAATGAGGATGGTTACTCTTTAAATTCTCACTTTGACCCTTTGCACCATAAATAGTGGCTCTATTTTCAGCAGCATAATCTCTTTTTTCATGCGATACGCTGAGGGTGGTTAGCTGCGATGTTTTGGCAGGCTCTGAATTTAAGGCATTAGTTATACTATTTATATTTCCAGAAATTCCAAAGCCACGAGTGTGAGACGAATCTTTTACCGTTTTCGTAGTTAATTTATCAGGCTCAAAACCGTTATAACCATCGCTTGTTACCGCAGAACCAATAAGGTTCGCTTCTTTAATTTGCATGTCTTCTTTAGCAATACCAGAAATCACATGAATACCTGAAGCTTGGTTCACTTGTTTGGAGTGCGTGTCGGATTGATACATAGAGACAGCACCTGTTGTAGACGCACTGTAATTTTTAGCACTTTGCTCAACTTCATCCTGTCTTGATATAACTGTTAATTTATCAATTTTGGCACTAATAGTATCACTGGTTATATTTGCCGCATCCATTTCCATTAGCTGTGCTTCAATAGTGACCTTGTTTTTAATTTGTACTTGCATATTTTCATATTGAGTCGCTTTCATTTTTTGAGACGAGTGATTAACCGAGGCATCGGTAACGCCTCCTGTTGGGCTGATTCCGACTGTTGCTGTTGTACTTGTCTTACTATAACTGGATTCAAAGGCATGCCCTCTCATTCCGATCTCATTTGCCTTCATCCCCAAATTATTGGCAATTATTGGCATTCCTACTAACTCAACCTGATCTTTTGCCAAAAAAGTGACATCCCCATCCATAAAAATACCAGCACCCGTTCCCGTCTGATAATGAGATATCGTATCAGTTAAGGTTATGCTTAGATCAATTTTTGGGGTAAAACCCATACCCTGCATCAGCTGTTGACTGTAGGTTCCTTCAGCTAAAGCACAGACGGCGTTATAGCCACCGATGGCTAAATTAGAAGCCCCTGCCACCATTTCCAAAGGAGTATGAGCCTTAGCTAGCGTTTCTGCTTGACCCAGAATAGGTTCTGCCTGTTGCAGAAAACGTTTCTTGTTACCCGTATTACCCGTAGCCCGCTTGGCTGAGTCTATAAAGGGTGAGCGAACAGAAACTTTTCTTTCTCGAGTTTTAATACTGTGGTTAAGCTTTGAGGATTTTAAAAAAGTAGATCCTTTTGGAGACTCAAATCTCACATTTCCTGAACCTTGAAAACGTAAATCAGTTCCTCTGATATTGCCTGTATGCGCATGTAAACGTGTTTCACCACCTCCGGATACAAAATCTACAAGTTTTACATTCTCATGCTTTTCATTTTTCTTTTTAGAATTTAATCCAAACAATGATTTCTCTTGCTTCCTCACCTTGGTTTCAGTAATCAGACTCTTTAGATTGATGTCTTTATAGGAATAGATGTCAGTGCCCTTTTTTGCTATAAAATTACCAGCAACCCCATCAACACTTCCCTTTGAGGAAATCACCTGCACCTGATCCTCAACAGAACCTAAAGTGGTGACGCAAATGTTGGCCTCTGTGGTTTCGGTTTTCTTCTTACCATGTTTAATTCCTAAGGTTCTTTTAGAACGCGACTTACGTTCACTGACATAACTATTTGATCGGGCTTTAAGCTCAACGCCCTTATCGCCGCTTACTACTGATTTTCCTACAGCCACTACATTAGACGCATCAATGATTGCTTTGCCCTGGGCATTTAAAATAACGCCTGCTCCTCCTGTTTCCTTATTACCTGACCCGCCTAGAATTTGTGCCTGGGTGTATTCAATCTCTGCACTGTATTTACCTTTAAAATGTCTTTCTGTTGCAGAGATTTTAATATCTCCTTTTGCCTCAGCATAAACACAGGTTTTTCCTTCAACTGTTTTACCTGTTACCTCAATGTTTGCCTTTTCTGATTGGAGAACAACTTTATCGCCACTAACATTCCCATTGATTGCTACGTTCCCTTTGCTGGCAATTAAAGTGACATCATGTGCAGATTTATAATCTGTTTTGACGTCTATTGATTTAGCCCTTATTGAAATATTACAGTCCCTTGGTTCCATATGCTCAAGGTTCACCGCCTCGTCAATATTTAAACTGAGCGACTTAGAAAAATTTTGGTTTTTAGATTGTCCTGTTTTACCGATTAAATCGTGAGCGTTTTTCAGTTTTTTTACATCAAAATTACCCTTATCCAAATCCATTGTACCCTGAAAATTACCTGTTTCAGACTGTACATAAAAGGCATTATTTTTTCCTTTTCCTGAATATAAATGGGTGGTCGCTGTTGTTTGTACATCTTTTGCCTTGAATAACAGATTACCAGTCTGCTTATGATTGGCAGAGCGATGCTCAATTTTATTGCCGCCATCAAATTCACAATCATGGGTTTTTAAATAGCCTTTTTTCTCAAATTCAATAGACTCTTTTGCTTTGACCAGTGTTTCTGCGAGGCTGTTATTGCCTTTAAAATTAGCCTTGTTGCTTTCCACACGGGATTTATTAATCACATTATCTTCTGAGTTAAAAGTCTTAGCGATTTTGGCATGAGAGGAATTCATTTTGCTTTTATTCATGAGCATTGTATCAGCGTTGATTGACTGACCTTCAAAAACAACATTGTTAGTAGTTATCGTTTTCGCAGCTTTAATTTGATTGCTACCTGCGTCTTCTGTGGTTTCTGTACTCGTTGGCTCGGAAGTTCTTTCTGCAGAGGGTGTTTTCGATTCTTCTTCTTTTTTGGGAATGGTTGCTTTAAAAGTAGAATCTTGCAGATCCATTGTTTCTGCACTAAGACCGCTGTCTAAAGTCTTCGCATTCTTCACTTCCATTTTATTTTTTGATTGAATAAAACTTTTATTCAGGTCAATCCCATCCATGATGATATTTCCACCTGAAAAGAGTGCCTCTTCTCCAGTTAAATGGCCTTTTTGCGTTAATTTGTTTTTAGCATATAGTTGAGATGCATTTACCTTATTTTTTCCAGATAAATGGATATCCTTTGACCGATAGGTACTATTTTCAAATTGGCTATCCTTGCCATTAAAGGTTTGTGCACTCGCCTGTGTGCTTTTATAGGTTCCTTTATTATCATTATGCAGCGTTGAACTTATCTGCATACCTTCCATCACCA
>JACCWL010000091.1 GCA_013697645.1 Tatlockia sp.
ATGTGGCCAGGTATGCTGGCATCTATGATTTATAATATTCATCGCCAACAGACCGCCGTTAAAATTTTCGAAATTGGGGTTGTCTTTGATTTACAGAAAGGGTTATTAGAAGAACATCAATGTCTTGCTGGATTGGTGACAGGTGAGCTGGGGGCGATGAACTGGAGTGAAATTTCCGGGAAATTCGATTTTTATGATTTAAAAGGTGATTTGGAAGCGCTTTTTCATGCTTTGAACCTGAATAATGCTCGATTTGTTGCTGCTGAACACGCGGCTCTTCATCCAGGAAAGTCTGCGGTGATCCAGATTGATGGGCAAGATGCTGGCTGGTGTGGCGTTTTGCATCCACGGATTGCAGATGCTCTGGATATTCAGGATGAAGTGATTTTATTTGAGTTGCGTTTATCTAAACTAATCGATAATAAACCTGTGCGCTATCAGCAAATCTCAAAGTTCCCCCAAATACGCCGTGATTTGTCCTTTTTGGTCAGTAACAAACTAAGTGCTGCCCAAATAGAAAATGCAGTTCGTGAAGTAGTTAGTTCAGCTTGGTTAAAGTCCTTCGATGTTTTTGATGTATACACAGGCAAAACAATTCCAGAAGGTAAGAAGAGCCTGGCAATAGCTCTGACCTTGCAAGACGATAAACGTACCATGATCGATAGTGAGATCAATGCAGTAATTAGTGCTATAATCAAAAAACTAGACGAAGAATTTTCCATTATATTGAGGGACTAATCGTGAATGCACTAAGTAAAGCAATGATTGCGGAAACTTTATGTAGTGAACTAGAACTATCTAAACCAGATGCAAAAGAGATGGTCGAGCAGTTTTATGAGACCCTAAGGTATGCTCTAGAAAATGGAAAAAGTGTAAAACTGTCGGGTTTTGGCAATTTTACACTACGTGATAAGCCACAAAGACCCGGAAGGAATCCCAAAACTGGTCAAGAGATACCCGTAGTTGCACGTCGGGTTGTCACTTTTAAGCCAGGGCTTAAATTGAAAACTAAAATAGAAAAGCGGGATAATTAGCGTTTTGAGTCACTATACCAATCATTTGTTTTTATGTGTTAATCAAAAAACGGCTGGCAAGCAATGTTGTTCGAATACAGGAGGCGAGCCGTTTTTTGATTATATGAAGGGAAAATTACTGGAGCTCGATTTGCATGGCCCCGGTAAAATCAAAATTTCAAAATCTGGTTGTCTCGGTCGATGTTCTAAAGGACCTTGCATCGTGATTTATCCCGAAGGGGTGTGGTACAATTACGCGACTTTGGCTGATATTGATGAAATAATTAGTACTCACTTGATTGCAGGTAATAGAGTAAATCGCTTGTTAATCACCGATTAAACACAATCTTTCGCCCAATACCCTAAATTTGCTACAAATTTTACTTGTAGGTTCTTCTGGTTTTGGTTAAAATCGCCCGTCCATGATTGAAAGATTACGAATATGGCTGTACGGAGTTAATTTAATGAAAACATTTAGCGCTAAGACACACGAAGTCAAGCGTGACTGGTGTGTGATCGATGCTAGCGACAAAATTTTAGGTCGTCTTGCTACAGAGATTGCCCGTCGTTTACGCGGCAAACACAAGGCTGAATATACCCCTCACGTTGATACCGGTGATTACATCGTTGTAACCAATGCTGAAAAGGTAGCTGTAACAGGCCGTAAATTTAAAGAAAAGATGTATTACCATCACACAGGTCACATTGGTGGTATTAAATCAATTTCTTTCGATAAATTACAGGAAAAAAATCCTATACGTATTATCGAGTTGGCAGTTAAGGGCATGCTCCCTAAAAACCCACTGGGTAGGGAAATGTTTCGCAAATTGAAAGTGTATGCTGGTAATGAGCATCCACATACTGCTCAACAACCTAAGCAACTAGAGATTGAGGAATAAGTATTATGGCTGAAAAACAGCAATACTATGGCACTGGACGAAGAAAAAGTTCATCGGCTAGAGTTTTTTTACGTCCTGGTAAAGGCAACATTATAGTTAATAATCGTGGCTTGGAAACGTATTTTAGTCGTGAAACCTCTTGCATGGTTGTCCGCCAGCCTTTAGAAACGGTTGATATGATCGGTAAGTTCGATGTTTACGCTACTGTAGTCGGTGGTGGTATCTCCGGGCAAGCAGGGGCGGTTCGATTAGGCATAGCTCGAGCTCTTGTGGCTTATGATGAGAAAGGCCTTGTCGAGGATGCAGAACCTAGTCCAGATTCTTATCGACGAAAACTGCGAGCACGCGGTTTACTAACACGCGATTCACGCCGCGTTGAAAGGAAAAAGGTTGGTTTACACAAAGCACGACGTGCAACTCAGTACTCCAAGCGTTAATTTTCTTGGTAGTTGCAATAAGTATTCAAACCCTGCTATAGGCAGGGTTTTTGTTATGCACTACAGAATTAGCCTAGCCTTGGTGCAGCGCAGTGTTTAGGGACATGACATGGTTTACACTTAAGTACCTCGCTGCATCCCGGCTCTTTTATTTACACGTGTAGGTCGGCGCCCCTGGCCCGACAATGGCCTCGCGGGTAAGAAATGTCGGGCTAGGGGCGCCGGACCTACGGGTTTTTTTAGTTGAAAACAGAAATGGATAATCGTAATTCTGTAACGATTTAAACCTTGATTACGCGGCGTGGAATCAAGGCTACATTTTTTGATAGGTGTACATGACAGTGATGGATAATGACGACCTCAAACCAGATGCTAATTCCAATGAAGAGCTTATTGATGAGCAAAGACGTCGTTTTTTGTTAGCTACCACGACTGTTCTGGGGAGCATAGGCGTTGTCTGTGCTTTGAAACCCTTTTTTTCTTCCTGGTTACCAAGTGCCAAAGCTCAGGCTGATGGCGCATCAGTCCAGGTGGATCTCGAAAATATTGAACCAGGACAGCAAGTTACTGTTGAATGGCGAGGCAAACCTGTTTGGATAATACGCCGTACTAAAGAAATGTTAGCCAAGCTTAACGGACATGATGCGCTACTTCGTGATCCGAATTCCGTTGTTGAGCAGCAGCCAGAGTATGCAAAAAACCAATATCGCTCAATTAATCCTGAATATTTGGTGTTAGTTGGAATTTGTACTCATTTAGGTTGCGTACCCAAATATACGCCGGTTTCTAAGAAATTAGGTATTTATTGGCCTGGTGGTTTTTATTGTCCTTGCCACGGTTCAACTTTTGATTTTGCTGGTCGTGTTTTTAAAGATGTTCCAGCGCCAATCAATTTAGAAGTGCCGCCTTATTACTTTGTTTCTGAGAAGGTCATTGTAATTGGACAAGAAGAGAAACAAGGGTAGCCATGAAGGGACTAATTAATTGGTTGGATGATCGTTTTCCTCTGGTGAGCACTTGGAAAAAACATGTTAGTGAATACTATGTACCCAAAAATCTAAATTTTCTTTATTTTTTTGGCTCCTTAGCCCTAGTGGTTTTGATAATGCAATTATTCACAGGGTTGTGGCTTACGATGTTTTATACTCCCAGTTCTGAACAAGCATTTAATTCAATTGAATACATTATGCGGGATGTGAATTACGGCTGGTTACTGCGTTATATGCATTCAACGGGTGCCTCTGCATTTTTCATTGTTATTTATTTTCATATGTTTAAAGCAATTTTGTATGGCTCTTACCGAAAACCAAGAGAATTAATCTGGCTTTTGGGTATGACTTTGTTCATCTTATTAATGGCTGAGGCCTTCTCTGGATATCTACTTCCCTGGGGGCAAATGTCTTACTGGGGTGCACAAGTAATTACTTCCCTTTTTAGTGCGGTTCCTTATGTGGGAGATTACTTAGTTACATGGGTGCGCGGCGACTATACAGTGGCCAATGCAACCTTGCAGCGTTTTTTTAGTCTACATGTGATTGCGATACCCTTTTTATTAGTTCTCATGGTTTTTTTCCATATTATTGCCTTGCATAAAGTAGGTTCTAATAACCCAGAAGGCATAGAAATTAGTGAACATTTAGATAAGGATGGTAAGCCTGAGGACAGCCTACCTTTTCATCCTTATTTTACTGTGAAAGATTTTTTTGGAATTCTTGTTTTTTTATTTATTTTTTTTGTGCTGGTGTTTTTCTTTCCTGAAGGGGGAGGTTTATTTCTTGAGCCTGAAAACTTTATTCCTGCAAATCCACTTCTAACGCCAGAGCATATTGCCCCGGCTTGGTATATGACTCCTTTTTATGCCATTTTACGTGCTATTCCTAATAAACTATTAGGTGTTATAGCGATGAGTTCGGCAATCTTAATAGTATTTTTTATGCCTTGGCTAGACAAAAGTCCTGTACGCTCGATGCGATACAAGGGTAGGTATTCAAGAGTTGCTTTAGCGGCTTTTATTGTCTGTTTTTTGATCTTGGGCTATTTGGGAATGGTTACTATAACTCCACTGAAGCAATTTTTAGCGCGGATTTGCACTGCTATTTATTTTGCTTATTTCCTACTTATGCCAATTTATAGTCGTTATGAAATACCGCTAAAAGAGCCTGAAAGGATTGGGCGGTGAATAAAAAACAACTCATTATCTATTTGGGGATTTTATTCGCACTACTCATACCAGTAGATGCCGGGTTAGCCTCGGATATAGCCTGGTTAGCGCGCAGCGATAACCAGGTCTCTATTCATGATAAGGCCAAACTCCAACGCGGTGCGAAGTTTTATATGAACTACTGCTCAGGCTGTCATTCATTGCGATATTTGCGTTATAACAGATTGGCCAAAGATCTGAGTCTAACAAACTTTGATGGAGAGGTGGATACGAATTTACTGTCTAATCTAATTTTCACCTCTGCAAAAATTTCTGATCCCCTCCAAATTGCCATGCCGGCTACAGACGCAAGGCAATGGTTTGGCGCTGTCCCCCCTGATTTATCGTTAATCGCGCGTGTACGGGGAGCTGATTGGATTGCAAATTATTTGAAAGGTTTTTATGCTGATAATAAACGCCGTTTCGGAGCAAATAATACCTTAGTGCCCGATACCGCTATGCCCAATGTTTTATATCCGCTGGCAGGATTAAGTGAACTGGAATACGACGAGTTTCTGGATGACTTACTAACCTTTCTTGTTTATGTGGGTGAACCGGCAAAACTCATTCGCTATCGCATGGGTTGGAAAGTCCTATTTTTTTTAGGAGTTTTTTGCCTAGTTGCCTATTTCCTTAAAAGATTTTATTGGAAAAAAGCAAGCGTATAAAAACTATAAACAGCCTCTTTTCCCCTAAACTAAAAAATTGTCACCTGGTTGCTCATCATGATTGTTAAATATGTGCTAAAATACTTCCTTTTGACAGGTTGTCAAGTATAACGATTGGGAGAGGAGTTACGATGGCTATTGTGGCAAAGCGTACGATCATGTCTTTGTATTCTGATAGTGATGATGTTTATAGTCATCAAGTAAGGATAGTACTAGCAGAGAAAGGTGTAAATGTTGAAATCCTTCACGCAAGACAAGGTGAATGTCCTGACGATTTATTGACTCATAATCCTTACGGTTCGATACCTACACTTATTGATCGCGATTTAGTGTTATATGAAGCTCGAATTATTATGGAGTATCTGGATGAGCGTTTCCCCCATCCTCCACTTTTACCCGTTTATCCTGTTGCCCGTGCTGAAGCGCGTAAAATGATGCATCGAGTTGAACAAGATTGGTATTTCTTGTTGCAAAACATTAGAAAGGGCATCGATGTTGAAGAATCACGCCAACGCTTATCAGAGAGCCTGATAAGTCTTGAGCCAGTTTTTGCTGATAAGCCTTATTTCCTTAGCGACGAATTTTCATTATTAGATTGTGCACTAGCACCCTTACTATGGCGCTTGCCCCAATTAGGAATAGAGATACCTGCAAAACTAAAAGGATTAAATTCTTACATGCAGCGCTTATTCAAACGTGATTCGTTTCAAGCAAGCTTAACGGATGCAGAGAGGCAATTGCGGGCGGCATAATATGACAAAAATGACATCAAATAAACCTTATCTCATTAGAGCTCTCTATGATTGGATAGTGGATAATGATTTGACGCCTTATGTTCTAGTCAATGCCGAATACCCTACTGTGCAAGTGCCGCTAGAACATGTGAATGGGGGTCGTATAGTTTTAAATATTTCTCCTAAAGCCTGCCGAGGCTTACATATTGAAAATGATCGCATTGTTTTTACTGCTCGATTCGGTGGCCAAAGTGTACAAATATACATAGTTCCTGCCGCAGTATTAGCTATCTATGCAAAAGAAAATGGTCGAGGCATGGAGTTTGGTGAAGAATACGACGACGAGCCACCGCCACCACCAAAAATATCCGAATCCAAAAAACGCGTTAAACCGGCATTGACGCTGGTTAAAAAGGAATAATCTTTAGTCTTCGCCAGCCTCGGTTAGCCCAAGGTTGGCAGAACTGATCGGCAATGCCTGTGGGTCTTTCTCTCAAGAGAGGCTAAATTACAGCCATTCCCCTGTAGGGTTTACCACTTACGATGAGGCCTAAGGCGATGACATCAAAAACAGCGCTTTATCAAGTTGCACACATTCGTTCTGTTGAATTGATGGCAAAGGATGATTTGGGCTTGAGCGAAGATGAGTTAATGGCTTCTGCCGGCGCCTCTGCATTTTCCACGCTTTGCAAACTTTATCCCAGAGTGCGATCAATCGCTGTCTTTTGCGGTAGCGGATCTAATGCTGGTGATGGCTATGTCTTAGCGCGACTTGCACAGGAGAAAGGTTATTCTGTGATTGTTAATCAATATAAATCGATTGAGAGTTTGCCACCCGCTGCTTGTCATGCTGCATTACAAGCACTGGCTGCTGGTGTTGCCTGCCAATGTATCGATGATCCAATAGATAGTGAAGTTGAACTAATTGTTGATGCTTTATTAGGCATTGGTTTAAAAGGAAAGGTTCATGGCCCTTTAGCAACTGCTATCAATCAAATTAATGATGCTAAGCTTCCTGTTATATCCCTCGATGTCCCCTCGGGCCTGGATGCTGATACGGGCCAAGTCATGGGCGTTTGTGTTCGTGCTAGCCAAACTATAACTTTTATAGGCAATAAATTGGGATTGATGACTATGGATGGTGGCGATTATTGCGGCGAAATAATCTGCCAGAATTTGAAACTTGATAAATGTTTAGCAGTGAATGAACCCGCAGTTTTACTTCTAGATGAAAATCTAAATAAAACACTCTTACCGCCACGTTTAAAAAATTCTCACAAAGGGCAATTTGGCCATGTGCTAGTCATTGGTGGCAATTATGGCATGCCTGGTTCGGTTTTTATGGCCGCAAATGCCGCATTGCGTGTTGGGGCTGGAGTTGTGACAATTGCCACAAGGCCTGAGCATGCAAACCAAGTTTTACCTTCCTTGCCTGAAGTAATGATTTATGGCATTGATGGGTCGGCAAAATTGCAAGACCTCATTGAAAAAGCCACTGTGTGTATTATTGGACCAGGACTAGGTGAGGATGACTGGGCAAAGGCTTTATTTAGCTCCGCTCTAGCATCGCAATTACCGATGGTGATTGATGCTTCAGCGCTGCGTCTACTTGTAAAAAATCATCAGCATGATGATAACTGGATTCTGACACCACATCCTGGCGAAGCAGCTAGTTTGTTGAATTGCACAACGGCAGATATTCAAAAAGATCGTTATCAGGCAATTTTACGTTTGCAAGAACTCTATGGTGGTAATGTCATTCTAAAAGGTGCGGGTTCGCTGATTGCGACTGATGATTCGAAGGTTTATCTCTGTAGTGCTGGGAATCCTGGTATGGCAAGTGCCGGGATGGGAGATGCCTTAGCGGGAGTGATTGGCGGTTTAGTTGCACAAGGTTTATTACTGGCAGACGCCGCTAAATTGGGAACCTGGTTGCATGCAAGTGCAGGGGATGCCGCGGCAGCAGAAAAAGGGGAGCGAGGTATAGTGGCCTCTGATCTAATGCCTTATTTACAACGTTTAGTGAATCTTGGATAAGCACATGAGGAAGGTTGACAGCTTTGAACTGTTCGATGAATCTGCTTCAGAAGCTCTAGCAGCACGGTTGGCGGCTTATCTGATCTCTCCCTTGGTGTTGACTTTTAGTGGTGAAATTGGTGCTGGTAAGACAACCTTTATTCGTGCTTTGCTGCGTGCATTAGGTGTTAAATCGGCTATCAAAAGCCCAACTTTTTCACTGATTGAAAGTTATGATTGCCAAAATTTGCAAATTCATCATTTTGATTTGTATCGTATTCATGATGAGACTGAGCTAGAGTATATTGGTTTTCGCGATTATTTTCAGGATAATGCTGTATGTTGTATTGAGTGGCCAGAACGCGCAAGGCATAGTTTGGATCAAGTTGATATTAATTTTGCCTTTACAATAAGTGGGAGCGGGCGTTTGCTGAGAAGTTCTGCATTAAGCCTTGTGGGAGAAAAAATTTTGTACAGCCTGGTAGGTAAACAATGAATAAGCGAACCTTTTTGTTTTGTTTATTGATGATATTCAGTTCTATCTTAATGGCTGCAAAATTGCTATCCATAAGTATAAGACTGGAGTCAGGTCAACCTTCAGTGCAATTTAATCTAGATAGCGCTGTTAAGCATAAGGTTTTTACGCTTACAAATCCTAATCGAGTAGTCATTGATTTTGAAAATACAGAATTAGCAGTTAATCTCAACCGGGTTAATTTGGGATCCCAGCTGATTAAATACATTCGCAGCGGGCATCCTAATCCTAATACTTTGCGGTTGGTTTTTGAAGTTAATCAAGTTGTCCAAACTAAAACAAATCCATTAAATTCCACTGCTGCAAAACATGGCTTTTCAATTGATCTGTCAGCTAATCAAGTCTTAGCAAAACTGCCTACCAAATCATTCCAAGCGCCCAGTATTAAAACCACAAAAAATCCTGCTCTGCCAATAGCGGCTCAGCATTTACCAAGCCGTAATTTACGCGATGTGATTATCGTACTTGATGCTGGTCATGGGGGTAAGGATCCAGGAGCGCGAGGTCCAAGAAATACTTCAGAAAAAGATGTAACTTTGGCCATTTCTCAAAAATTAAAACAGATTATTGATAAACAGCCGGGAATGCGTGCTGTTTTAACCCGCAAAGAGGACTATTACATTGGTTTGCGAGAACGTTTAACCATTGCGAGAAAATATAATGCGGATATCTTCGTATCCATTCATGCCGATGCGTTCATCAACCCACAATCAAGTGGTGCATCGGTGTTTGCCTTATCACAATCTGGTGCTACTTCTGAGGCTGCTCGTTGGTTGGCAGAAAAGGAAAACTATTCGGAATTGGGCGGAGTTAATTTATCTCAATTGGATGATCAAAGTGGTTTAGTTCGAACAGTTTTAATTGATTTATCACAAACAGCTACTGTCGGTTCGAGTTTACATCTGGGCGAAAGAGTTTTGCATAATATGAGCTCAATAACACCCTTGCATAATCATCGAGTGGATCAGGCTCGATTTATGGTGCTAAAGTCCCCTGATATTCCCTCTATCCTTATTGAAACAGGTTTTATTTCCAATCCAAACGAGGAAAAAAATCTGACTAGCGCCTATTATCAGACCAAGTTAGCTCAATCGATTTTCCAAGGTCTGAAGAATTATTTTTGGGATTATCCACCTCATGGAACGCGGGTTGAGGCAATAGCCTCTAAGCCTAACTTTCTGCTCGTTCAGAATGGATCCACATCCCTTCATTCAGTACAAAGAGGAGAAACTCTGCCTAAGGTAGCTGCTCGTTATCATGTATCACTATCTGCTTTGCAGGCTGCTAATCGTCTATCCGGTTATCAGTTGCACGCTGGTCAAAAGCTTATAATTCCCTCGCCTCAGGCATGAGAATCCATCAGTTACCAGAGGCGCTAGCCAATCAAATTGCAGCCGGTGAAGTTATCGAACGGCCTGCCTCGGTGGTTAAAGAACTGTTAGAAAATGCCCTAGATGCTGGTGCTGATAGTATTAGTATTGAAATTGGCTATGGGGGCTTAACCCAGATCAAAATTTCTGATAATGGCTTAGGGATTGTTGCCGATGATTTGCTGCTATCAATTAGAGCACACGCAACCTCTAAAATTAGCCAACTTAAGGATTTATATGCAATCGTTAGCATGGGATTTCGGGGTGAAGCGCTGGCAAGCATTGCATCAATTTCAAAGTTGACGATTAGCTCTAAACCAGCTAAGCAAGAACATGCCATGATGCTAACTGCTGTTGATGGAAAAATTAACTTGAGTCCCTGTGCTCGCAATGGGGGAACAACAGTGGATGTGCGTGATATTTTTTTTAACGCACCCGTCAGAAAAAAATTTTTAAAGCCTGAGCGTTCAGAATACCAGGCGATAGAACAGGTGGTTAAACGTTTTGCCCTTAGTGCTTCGCATATAGCAATTAATTTAAGTCATAATGGCAAGCCACAACTAAATTTAGCAGCGGCTACTTGCGATAAAACCAAATTAGTTCGTATCCGCAAATTGTTGGGAAAGCCCTTTATTGAGCAATCAGTTTACCTTGACATTGAGCACGCTGGGTTGCGCTTAGACGGCTACTTGAGTACAAAGGATTACCAACGCAGCCAAAATGACAGGCTCTGGGTTTATGTGAATAACCGCATGGTAAAAGATAAATTACTAAATCATGCAATCAAACAAGCTTATGAAGGCCTACTTTATCCAGGTCGTCATCCTTCTTGTTTGCTGTATTTAACTATAAAACCCGAAGAAGTGGATGTGAATGTTCATCCGACAAAACATGAGGTTCGTTTCCAACAGCCGAGATTAGTGCATGATTTTATTTGTTCGCAATTGCAAATAGCCTTGCAGCAACAAGAAAATGTGGACTATGAAATTAGGCCGGATATTGCTAAAACAAGTTTGGAAATGCATGAACCCTATTCACCACCCTTGTTACTAAGCGCTACAAGATCGGAGCCGACAAACGAAGTTAAATCTTGGATCAATTTGAACCAATCTTTTGCTTTATTATTTTTGCGAGAAGAACCGCTATTAGTTGATGTGATAGCTATACAGCGAAATTGGTTACTATCTATCTTAAACGCAGAACCTTTACCACTTGCAAGCCGCCCTCTTTTAGTTCCTGTTAGCTATTCAATCAAATTCAACTCGGAGAAAATTAATTCTTACAGCCAAGTTTTGAGCCAACTTGGAGTCGAGTTGGGCTTAGCCAATGAACATTCACTTTTGATTCGCTCTCTGCCCCGAGCTGTTCCTCATTTGGATCTAAAAAAATTTTTAACCGCTGTATTTGCTGCTGCTCCTCTTCCCTCAATCAATAAATTGCTTGAATTATTAACACTCTGTCAGTCATTTAACCTTCAACAATTAGAGCAAGAGGAACAAGAGCAATTATTTAATTATCTACAAACTCTAGCAAGTGATAAACTTAATAATTTCTCAAAGCATTTATCAATGGAAACTTGTTGGGACTTATTAAATGCCTAAAACCATTTTTTGCTTGATGGGAGCTACCGCTACAGGTAAAACCGCCTTGGCTTGTGAATTGGCCAAAGCCTTACCTTTTGAAATAATTAGCGTTGATTCCGCAATGGTTTACAGGGAAATGAATATTGGTACTGCAAAACCAAGTCCAGAAGAACTTGCTACTGCTTCGCATCATTTGATTGATATTTTAGATCCTCCCGAAAGTTATTCAGCTGCTCAATTTTGTGAAGATGCTGTTGCACTGTCTGAGGCGATTTATCTTCGTCATAAATACCCGCTTTTGGTGGGAGGAACGATGATGTACTTTAATGCACTGCAGCAAGGACTGTCTCCATTGCCCCGAGCTGATGTTACTTTGCGGGCTGCATTAACACAGCAAGCTGAATTGTATGGCTGGGTTTATATGCATCAACAACTTGCTCGGATTGATCCTGAATCCTTTGCACGAATTCATCCTAATGATAGCCAGCGTATCTTACGAGCTCTGGAAGTTTTTGAATTAACCGGCCAACCCCTTTCTTCTTTTTGGGCAGAACAGAAGGAAAATCAAAAATATCAGTTTGTAAATCTAGTATTAGAGCCTGAGGACCGCGCTTGGTTACATGACCGCATTGCAACTCGCTTTGAACAAATGCTAGAGGAAGGGTTAGTTTATGAGGTGGCGCAACTGCTACAAAAATGGCATTTGGCAGCGACTTGTCCTTCGATGCGCACAGTGGGTTATCGTCAGGTCATTGATTATTTAGCCGGGGATTATGATTATGATTCCCTACGAGATAAAGGAGTTGCTGCAACCCGACAACTAGCAAAACGTCAAATGACTTGGTTACGCAATTGGCCAAATGCTCGACGGTTCTTTTCTGAAAATTCTAAGAGCAAAACTGAAATCATAGCGCTAATTAAAGAAATATTAGATAATAGCCAAGCTTAAAAGCAAAGATGCGATTCGTAGAGGAAAAATAATGTCTGAAAAGAAAAACAAGCCAGCCTGCGCTAAAAAAAAATACCTAGTTCATGAGCGGGATTTACCATTAAGCTGTCCAACTGATGAAATGATCCTATGGAACGCGCATCCGAAGGTATACCTGCCAATTGAAAAAACCGGCACAGAAATTTGCCCATACTGTGGTTCGATCTTTGTTCTAGAGTAGGAGTTTTGCCCTGAGGTGACGACAGCTTTTGTGTGTCGTCCCCGCGAAGGCGCACTCCATTAAGTTAAGAAAAATTCAAGCCGCGGAAAGTAGGTTTCCTTAAATTAATGGTAGTGCCACGCAGAAATCGTAGCCTGGTTAGCGCGGTAGCGATAACCGGGAAACCAGCTCAATTGAGATGATTTTTTTGAGGGTTGAGTTTGGTAGTAAATAATGCATTTAGGTGATACAATATGGATAAATCCAAGTCAAATTAGATTGCCTAGTGTCTGCTTTAAAACCCTCAAAACCCTATCAATGGATAGCCAGTTTATATTTTTTTCAAAGCATGCCTTTTGTAGTTGTAAGTCTGATTGCAACAATTTTTTATCAGCAACAGGGTATCGACAATACAAAATCTGCACTCTTGACCAGTTTATTAGTGATTCCCTGGGCGCTTAAGCCCTTATTTGCCCCTGTTTTGGAAACCATGTCTACCAAAAAAAGCATCACAATATTAACTCAGGGCCTTATTTCTCTTGTTTTTTTGCTTCTGGCACTTACAGTTAATCGTTCTGATTTTCTTATCCTTAGCATTATTGGTTTTGCATGTTTAGCCTTGACTTCATCGGTTCATGATATTGTTTCTGACGGTGTTTATCTTATTAATTTGGATGATCAAAAGCAAAAATCTTATGTCGCCTTACGTAGCTTTTTTTATCAGATGGGTCGCTTGGTAATTAAGGGAGGATTGCTAGTTGTTGTGGGCCAGCTTGCAATTTATTATGGATTTAATATTTGGGTAGTGTTTTTCTATTGCTTATTTGCTATGGCTTTTATGCTGACAATTTTTCATGGTTTGAAAATTCCTGAGGCCGAAACGGTCGCCATAAAAGGTAAAAAAGGCTATTTTTCTATTTACCAAAAATTAATGACTTCAAAGCAATTTTACCCATCTTTATTTTTCATCTTTCTATATAATTTTACAGAAGCACAAATGCAGAAAATCGTTCCTTTATTTCTATTAGATAAAAAGGGTTTAGATCTTGATCTATTTCGAGTCAGTGAAATCTATGGGATCTCTGGCTCATTTGCCTTGATGTTAGGAATTTTTATTTCTGGAATTTTACTTAGTCGGTTTACCCTTGTTTTTTGCATGAAAACACTAACAATTCTCTTAGTCATCGGCCACTTTTTCTTTTTATTATTAGTTTATAATTCGCCAAGTCTCTCTGTTATTTTTGCAACGATTGCATTTAGTCAGTTTGCTTACGGTCTAGCCAATGGTGCTTATATGGGCTATCTATTATCAATCGCCAATAAAAGCTTATATCCCATGTCAATGTATACACTTTGTACAGCAGCAATGGCTTTAAGCTATGTTTTCTTTGGTACCTTTAGCGGTTGGTTAGAGCAACAGCTTGGCTATGGCAATTTTTTTCTCTCTATTTTATTCGCAAATTGTTTGTTAATTGTATTTACTTATAGGGCGATGAATAAACATGAATAAAGAACTCCAAACACTTGAAAACGAACTGGCAGAGGCTGATACCATTTCTGATTGCGATGTGGCTTTGAGTTCTTATTTAACTAAGAAAGGGATCTGCACTTTTTCATTCACCTATTATGCCTATCATCCTAGTTCTGAGAACAAATTAAAATACGATATGTGCTCAGCCAATTTTCGAGTTTGGCACCAACATTATCTTGAAGAAGAATATGATAATATTGATAGTACCTTAGGTTTTGTTTACAACCACAATCTACCCATTCATTGGAATTTAAAGCAACAATTGGCGCAGGCTAGCTCCGAGTCTGAGCGAAAAATGCGCCAGGATTCGATGGATTTTGGCGCTGAAGAAGGCTTGTCGATTCCTATTCATGGCGCCCATAATAATTTTGCAATTCTACTCTTGGTGCAAATGCAAAATGATCGTTGTAATCTGCGCAAGCAATCCTTGCAACATGAATTTTTTGTTGCGTCCTATTTGTATTTTCATTTTATTCAGGTTCACTTGCTCAATGAAGCGATGGCAAAGAAATCTTTCCGCCTTACCCAACGGGAAATCCAATGTTTATTATTAATTGCCAAACAGTATTCCGTGAAGCAAATGGCACAATATCTTGAGTTAACTGAAAGAACCGTGAATTTTCATATTCAAAAACTAAATAAAAAGCTGGGCACTAAAAATAAATATCAGTCCTTGGCAAAAGCCTTGGAGCAGCAACTATTAACGCTTTGACCCCTGTCAATAATGACAGTGATTGCATTTTTCTCTCCTGGGGTAAAATTTAGACAGTTTAACTTCCGAGAGAACCTATGAAAAATATAAAATCGAATATTTCTTTGCTAGCTGCAACTTTGTTTCTACCCATTGCTGCTCATTCCGCACTCACGCTTTATACCACTGGTTGGTCAATGTATGGTCAAAATTCCTATGAATATGATGGCGCTTATAAAAATGGCCAACCATACGGCGCGCTAAGTTATGTCGACAATCCGGATATGGTTGCGCAATTTAATAAGGCAGATGTGGTTGCTTGGGCATTTTTACAGGTATGGAATGCTAATGATCCTAATCAGGCTCAGTATCCAATTCCCTCAGCCTGGAATGGTTTGATGCATTTTAATGATCTCTGGGGAGAGCTACCTTTGGAGACTTATTTTGGTCGCTTTCCTGCGCCTGAAGCGAGTGACTTTATTAAATTTTGTGAGGCGAATACGGGATCTTGTGCAGCAGTCCAACTGAATGGCAATACGGGTTTAAAAGAATTATTTAATTATGTGGATCGAAAGGGCGTAGGTCAGCTCAACAGTTTTGGTGCTTTTATTAATTCAACTAAATACAAAGCCAAACGGATTATTGCAATTGGCGGTGCGAATACACCTGAAAATAAAGGAATATCAAGTGCCACTTTTGATGCAGTTTTTGCCAATCAAGATAAATTTTTGACTCAATTTAAAGCCTGGATGACGCATTTTAAAAATTTAAAAGGCATTGATTATGATTTTGAGCCCCCGATTAATCTACAAACGGGCACTCAATTACCGCCAGACGGCAAAACGATTGCAGACTATAAGCACTTATTTGAACTCGTCAAAGCGAGTCGGCAAACTTTAGGTAATGATGCGTATATTTCAGTCACTCTCACTGTTAACAAAGAGTATTTACAAACAATTGACCAATCTGTATCAGGTGGTTGGTTTAAAAATATTGCACCCTATGTGAATAGTGTCAATATAATGACCTATGATTTGCATGGGCCTTGGAGTTTTAGTTCTGATCCGTATACGGCAGTCCATGCCTATCTGAAACAACCTGAATCAAGCCGAAAAAATGAGTTCGCAATAAACTATGGAACAGATGTGATAACCGAACAAGTTCTAGGTTATGGAATGCCTAAAGAAAAATTGCAAGTCGGTTTAGCAGCTTATGGCCGTGGTTTTTCAGGAGTACAGCCCGGTGATGATAGCGAGTTGCCAGGATTTGAGCAGCCTTGGAATGGACCTAGCCATTTTCCAAGTGCTTATTCCAATCAAGACGGTATGTTTCCTTACAAATCGGTTCCTAAAGCAATCCAGGAATTAAATTATAAAAGTTATTCAATCAAGGCGCTTGGTGAAGAGAATAATCCCTTCGTTACTGGCGCATACCTTTATAATCCTGCAAGCACGCAGTTTATTGGTTACCAATCACCGGAAGCTGTGAAGGCGGTTTGTAACTTTGTTAAGGCAAAGAGTCTGCAGGGCGTTATTATGTGGAGTGCTGATACTGATCTTCCAGTTTCTAATCCGAACTCCCTGGTTGCCACTTATAAAAATGCCTGCAGTTAATCTTGTAAAGACCCGGATCAATAGCGTTCATCCGGGTTCGCTATATTTTCCTTTTTCTTCAATTTGTAGTCTTTTTTAAATTAAGTGGTTGCTATTACGGATGCATTATTCTTGAGTCGGCTGAATTTTGAAGATATCTCCCTCTGAAAAAATAAAGATTTTTTAAGATGCAAAGGTACAAGTAAAAGCATGATCCCATAAACAGCATGGGACACAATTTCTAATGATTTTAGAACCAGAATTATAATAATTTTCAGACTTTAAAACCTGTGACTTGAATATTGTTAGATCTAAAAACAATTTTGTTCCTAAAGGTGGATTTATTTATTCCCTTTAGATAATATTTACCTTAAGTATTGTTTTTAAATGAAATTATCTATAAAAAAAGATTACTCTTAGGATTAGCCGATGTTGCTACATTTATTTCTGGAAGTTATGCAGGAACTATGGGCGACATTGGCGGGTTAGATACTAATGTACCGGCTTGTAGCGATTTTTTAATTCCGGACCTGACAGAATACTTGCAGTGTATCAAAATATGGGCTAACCGCGGGGTAAGTTACACTTTTGGTTAAAAGCTTTAGTATCATAACCTAAGTTTTAATCTGCTTTTATTAGGCTAATTATCTTTTGCGTTTTGGTAATTAAATTATTCTTTAACTGCTGAGCATTAAGAAACGACCTTATAATTGAATATTAGTATTAAACAAATTTAATAATAAATCTCTGGAGATCTCTTTTGAAATTTGCATCCAAAGCATTAATAAGTGGCTTTTTTTTCTCCCTTACTTTTCTAACTTTTGCTCAAGGTATAGATAATCCCTGTTCTTGTCCAGAACCGGGGGCTCTTGCTGATATGATTAGGAATTTAGACAGAAATGAGAAACTAATATTTGATAAATGTATAGGCACACTGCTCATAAATGATGTTGATTCATGCAGAGCAATTGAAAGGAGTAAATTTTCCTTTGCTGCCGTAGAAATTCATATGGGGACTGTGCAGTGTCGTTATGGTTTTGCATGTATTGTTCAAACAACAGGACGAATGGATTATGGTCCTGTAGAAATGTCTGCTCTACTTGATAATTGGTTCGGTACGGGAAGAGATGCACGTTGTGTAGGGCCAAAGGCAAGTAGAGAAACGTGTTTATTTGCACGAGGGGTTAAGTAAAATCAAGACATGACCCTTTCTCACTGCTTGCTCCTTAAAAAAATCGAAGGAAGCGGCAGGCCGCCGTCACAAAACCTCATTAGACTGGACTTGGCAAATGTCTACGTCATCAGCCATTGGCTAACGAAGGGTTTAATAGAGCGCTCTGCGTGATTATTATCAATTTCCAGCCGGCCATCATAGAGATAGGCATTAAGTGTGAAGGCGGTTTGTGACTTTGTTAAGGCAAAGAGCCTGCAGGGCGTGATTATGTGGAGTGCTGATACTGATCTTCCAGTTTCTAATCCGAACTCCCTGGTCGCCACTTATAAAAATGCCTGCGGTTAATTTTTGTAAAGACCCGGATTAATGGCGTTCATCCGAGTTTTATTTCAATTTATTTTGCTAAAGACATGAATTTGAAGATAATGTAAGATTAGATTTGCTTAAAACGATCTAATTATTGTATAATAATTGACCAAGCCAACTTAGATTGAATTTTATGAACTGTATTTTATATTTATGTTTTATTCTGAACAGCATAATTTCCACTGAGACTCATACCATTAAATTAGGCGGCACTAAGGTTTCAATCCTAAAGACAACTGGCAAAGGCAAAACCTTTGTTCATCTACATGAAAATGAGGTTACAGCCCTAAGAGCGGCTAGAATCTATGTCATAAAAAAAGGGGGAACCTTAATTACCCTTAAACATTCAGGCAAGCGAAATGTTACCTTTTATTTAAATGGAGTTCGCTATGAGTTTGATCCCAATCGCATTTTTTCTGATAAGGGCATCCGAAAAACCTTAAAACGCCATGGCCATTATTCACAGAGCGCACATGCTGAGGTGAAAAAATTGGCTAAGGAAATTCTATACCTATTGCCGCCTACCGGAAAAATAGTAGCCGTGCATAATAACCGCTTCTATTCAATGAAAGAGTATTTCCCCAAACATCGCTTAGCTGCTGATATTGGTGCTATGTATTATCGTCCTAAGTCAAACTACAGAAATTTCTATTTTGTTACCAAAAAGCAAGAGTATAACCGTTTGAAAAAATTAAAATTTAATGTTGCCTTGCAAGCAAAAAAAGTTCAGGACGATGGATCTTTATCCTATCGTCTAACTAGTAAAAACTATATCAATATTGAAGCGGCCTACGGCGCTTTAACGACCCAGCTCAAAATGTTAGCCTCAGCCTAGGACTGTTGATATTTCTACTAGTCTCGCGCCAAAGCCTTCATTTTCTGCGCTCCGTTACTCGCTTACTATGCTGCGTTACGGTGCTCAAAAATGAAGGGTTGGGCACTTAAGACTAGCGAAATCTCAATAGTCCCTAAATGCTTTATCCGCAAGTTTGTGCATTCATCTCGCTAATTCATTGTCTTTGGGCTATCATAATTTCATATAAGGATGTTGGTCGGCAATTCAATGGAGGATTAAGTTATGCGTTTTCATCAACCCAAACTGATTTTAGCGATTTTGCTCATAAGTCTTTGTTCTTTATCAGCAAATGCTGATGAAGCTGTGACTGACAGCACTAATGCGCCTTCGATGAATACCGCTCCATCGACGACTAATAATCCAGCTGTAAACCCTAGTCCCGCACCGACAAGTACACCGACAGTGAATACTAGTCCAACAACGACTGATACTCCGACAGTGAATCCTAGCCCCACAACGAATGATACTCCAACAGTGAACACTAGTCCCACAACGATTGATGCGCCTACAGTGAACACTAGTCCAACAACAACCGTTACTCCAGATGTAAACACTAGTCCATCAACGACGGCTCCTACAGATGCCAATAAACAGGGCGAATCCTTTGCCACTATTTGTCTAGAGTCCTGGATGAAAAGATTCACTGATGTAAAAGATAAGGTAGGTTATAAAAATTTTGGTCAAAAATATTGTGCTTGTGCTTTAACCCAACCCTTGGATACTGATGTCGCAGTTGATAAGGCAATTCAGGTTTGTATGACACGCATTTTGTTACAAGATTCAATGAATTCTTTGGAAGATACGGTCGGGCTCGACAAAGCTTCTGATAAAGAGGTAAATCAGGCTTGCGAGGACAAATGGAAGCTGATTTATCCACAAATGTCCGCACAGGCTCAACTCAATACAACAGCCTTTTGTTCTTGCACGCAACCTAAGTTGTCAGAGCTCTCCAAAAAGTCAGATAACATGACTGACAAGGACTATTACACGCAAATTGATAGTATTGCGGCATCATGTGCCGACATGATTAAACCCAATCAGCAACCTAAAATCTAGGACTAAAGACTTATATTGACCCATTTATACCAAATTTAACTTTATTTTATTTGTATTAATTTACGAGGCTTAAATTGAGACAGATAGCAATCATAGGACTTGGTTACGTTGGCTTAGGTTTGGCACTAGGACTTAGTGAATACAATTCGGTTATTGGATTTGATATTCTAAAAGATAGAATAAAAGAATTAAAAAATAATTTTGATAGCGAGTTGAATCAAATTAAATGTAACCGAAGGTCGCAAAAAAACTAATCGTTGACTCAAATTAAAGGTAACCGTGGAGGTTGCCAAAAATGATGAGTTTAGAGCAGAGAAAGGCGTA
>JACCWL010000124.1 GCA_013697645.1 Tatlockia sp.
TCCCAAAATTCTGCTATGTTCTTTGCACCTGGAAATTGACCCGACATGCCAATTATTGCAATATCAGCCTCATTATTTTTGGACATCAAAGGACTCCTTGACAGGTTGAAATCTATGTCGAGCTGCTATTTGTTTACCGACTCGGTCATTGGCATTGGCTATAAGATTATCGCTAGTAGATTCCAGCTGCTCCATTTTAGTTGCCAATTGCATAATGGTAGGTGACTCAAATAATTCGACTATCGAACAGGAATAAAGAAATTCTGTTTGTAGACAATTCATAAATTCTAGCGCTAGAAGTGAATGCCCCCCCAATTCAAAAAAACTATCTTGGATCCCCACCTTTTCGATTCCCAATAAGGACTGCCAGCTTGTTGCAAGGTTTTTTTGTAATGGTGTGCTCGGCGCAATATATTCCGTATGTAAATTGGGGCGCGGATGCTTCTTACTCGATCGCGTCATTTTTTCTAAAAATCCACGCTGTGCCCAGTAATTAAAACGCGCAGTTAAGTCTGTGCAAGAAATAAAGAGTTGCTGCCAGTAGGGAATGGAAAATGCGTGGCAAAGAATATCAAAACCCACTTCCGGTTTTATCGCCAATTTATCAATTTCTGAGCCGAGCTCGCCATATTGCTTAGCCTGTTGCTCCTGGTAAAAATTCCAGGCATCCCAATTGATTAGGCGCCAATGCGGATAGTTTTTACGCACCATTGCATCCAAGATATTATGGGAAGCGCCATAAGCACCTAAACCAATACCGGTTAAGGCAGAGGATATTGAGGAAATAATAAGGCAGTCTTTAATCCCCAATTCTTTGGTTAAGGTCCCAATCGTTTCAATACCCAGCAATTTGGGCTTAATTAATTGCCAACAATGCTGCCAATCGAGCTCCCCTAATACTTTGTAATGCATTTCGCTGCCGACACCGGCACAATGAACAACTCCATCGATTTTGCCAAATTCTTTAATTAAGCGTTGGCAGAGAAGACGCATTTGCTCAAGATCGACGATATCTCCAGAGTAATATCGAATATCAACGCCTTCAGTTTGCCATTGTTGCAACCGTGCAATTTTTTGGCGCGTCTGCTTATCAAGGGCTGTATGGTTTTGCCACTCTTGCGGATCAGGAATAGTGGTTCGGCCTAATAAAATTAATTTAGCCTGGTAGATCTTACTGAGAAAATCTATATGTACAGAAGCAACATCTCCTAAGCCCCCAGTGATTAGATAAACTCCACCTTTCTTGAAATAATCATTGCGAGTTATAGAGGCAGGCTGGGGCTGATATTCTTGCTGATAACATGCACCGTCACGCCAAACACAGAGATCATTTAATTCTGGAGAACAGATAGAGGCAATAGCCTGAGATATCTGTGTCATTTCATCTATGACATCAAGATCAACCAATTGGGTTTTAAGATTTGGAAACTCTTGCCCGATGCTTCGGTTAAAGCCTATTAACATAGAGGACAAGGACTGCGGCTCGTCTAGATGCAAAGAGGTCATACCCTTTACTAAAATACTAAGTTGCTTAAGGTGTCGTATCAGCTTGTTGTGTTTAATCAAATTAAATAAGACATTAATGGGATAGTTAGTTTCCTCATTTAAGGTGAGAAATTTTATATTTATAATACAGGATAAAGGTAAATCACTATTCTGCGCCCATAGATGTTCAAGTAGGTCTAAGAGTTTAGGAGCCGCTATATTAAATTGCCAATGATTAGTACTGATTTTTTTCTGACTCTCCCCTGGCGTGAGCAAATAACAGCTTATGTTCATTGCTTCTAGCTGACTAATCAAACCTGCAATTAAGGGATCATTGTAACAATCTATTATTAATATAGGCTGTAGCGTTTCAAAACCAATTGAGGGAGAGATAATTTTTTGCCGCCATGTAAGATGGTACAAGAATTTTTTTACATCCGTATGTATTAGAGGTTGCTTTGATTTTTTTTCTTCACTCTGATTCACACCGCTAATCCAATAGGATTCCAATTGTAGAGGCGGTGGTGGAAGCACAACTTTTCGTAGATTCTCACCCTCATAGGCCCCTATCCAATTTAAGTGTTTTCCTTCTAACCAAGCTTGCTTTATAGCATCAAGATGTTTGTTGCTTAGATCAATAACTTCGCTCTGTGGTAGAC
>JACCWL010000183.1 GCA_013697645.1 Tatlockia sp.
CCCTTCTTTAAATCTTTTTCAAATTCATGATCCCAACTTATTTCTTGATCTAATTGATAAGTTTTTTCTGCGCGATTGGATTTTCGTCTTATTAAAATTTTAATTACAGGTTCGCCCAACCCCTCGCCATTGTATTCAGTTTGATCTTCGCTTTCTAAGATAAAGTCATCGGCTGAAAAACCATATTTTTTTATGATTTTTAAAAACTTAGAGTAATAATTTTCTGAAATATCGTTCATTTTTCACCCATTGTTAGCTATTCAAATTATAGTACTATCTAGTAACTTCAGATATCTTGTTATCACTATTATGGATATTTCTGTTGTAATAACCCCTAAATAATTATCAGGTCTTAATAACAGAGAAAAAGGCTTTTTTGAGCCAAAAATATCTGCTATTTTTGTAGATAAAGGGATGATTTTAAAGTCAATTAATTCCGCATAATTCGATTCAATTTCCGTTTTTAGAGCTTGAAAATTTAAATCATCTGGAGCGAAGACAAGATAGTGAAATTTTGCTTGCTCTAAGCTTTCGTAAATAGACCTATTATTGAGCAAAAAATACGGCATTCGATCGCCGGCTTTGACTTTGAAATCCCCTTTTTGCTCTGGTTGACTTAAGCAACTATGGCGGTAATTAATACCAATCTGCGACAACAAAGGAAAAATGAATTTTTGAACAGGATTCAGACTAAACACATGCTTTGCTATAAGAGGCAAAACCTTTAAACGTAAAAAGCTAAGAAACCAATTCGAACCTGCTGCGACTTCAAACAGTTTGTCAGTCGTTTTTAAAAGTCGATTGGCATTTGCAAGTCGTTCATCATTGTAGCTTTCAAATAAATCCTTATTAGCCTTAGCCTTAATAACTAAAGCCAACTTCCATGCCAGATTATAAGCGTCTTGAATTCCTGTATTCATGCCTTGGCCTCCTGCAGGGGAATGAACATGGGCCGCATCTCCTGCAAGAAAACACCTACCCTTGTAGAACTTCGAAGCTCGACGAGTATGAACTTTGTAGGTTGAAAACCAGTTGATATCATGAATATCAAGCTCAAGCTTTAAATCTTTTTTGATTCGTTGTTCTATCTCTTCATACAATATAGAGCCTTCATCCTTAGAAAATTCTTCGGGAAAAACGCCCACAATACGATAGCGTTTTTTACCTTCCAGCGGAAAGAAGAGGATGAAAGAGTCTTTCAATAAATTAATATACAATCGATTGTGTTTAAGATTCCAATTAATCTGTCCATCCGCAACATAGAATAATCGCTCAAAAGTGCTGCCTTCGAATGAAAGTTCTAGACCATGTCGAACTATACTTTTAGGACCATCGCAGCCCACAAGGTAAAGCGGTTCGATTGTCTGTTGCAACCCCTCTGTATTTTTAACTTGTGCTTTGACCTCATTATCCGTTTGTGAAAAACTTTCAAGCTCGTGACCCCATAACACTTTTTCCCCATGATTTTGCAGAAAATTGTATAATAATTTCTCATTCTTGCTTTGTTCTAAAAAAAGCACAAAGGGATAGGGGCTAAAATCTTGTCCGATGTTTGAAAAATCAATTTCCCCCCTTACTTTCCCCTCGACAAGCAGATTGGCGCTACCGGCAATTGCACCCTGCTCTATTGCTTTTTCGGCAAGCCCTAGTTGCTCATAAATTTCAAGAGTTCGAGCGTGAACAGCTAACGCTTTAGAAAAAGGGGTAATACTTTCGTTCTTGTCAATAATGACAAAATCAATGCCATATCGAACCAACTGACATGCCATCGAAAGTCCTGTTGGGCCTGCTCCAATAATTAATACATCTGTTTTAATTGTATTCATTACTTAAGCTACCTTAACTATTTACAATTACGCCCCCATTGAGATGCAGTACTTGGCCGGTCATGTAGGAGGAATCCTCTGAAGCTAGGTAGACATAGGCTGGGGCAATTTCTGCCGGTTGCCCTGCACGTTTCATAGGGGTTTGTTGACCAAATTCAGCCACTTCTTTTGCTGAAAAACTCGCAGGTATTAAAGGAGTCCAGACGGGCCCTGGAGCGACTGCATTCACGCGAATTCCTTTTGTAATGAGATTTTGCGAAAGAGAGCGCGTAAGTGCTACGACTGCCCCTTTTGTTGCAGAATAATCAATCAAATGATCAGATCCCTTATAAGCAGTTACGGAAGTGGTGTTAATAATAACAGAGCCCTTCTTAAGAAAAGGCATGGCAGCTTTAATCATATAAAAGTAGGAAAAAAAATTAGTTTTAAAGGTATTTTCCATTTGTTCACAACTAATTTCTTCAATACTATCTTGGGGATAATGTTCGGCAATATTATTAACTAAAATATCAATTTTTCCACACTTTTTGACTGCGGCATTAATTAATTTTTCGCATTTAGAATAGCTTTGCAAATTACCATGATTTAACCAACATTTTCTTCCTAATTCTTCTATTATTTTTTGAGTTTCTTTAGCATCTTCATGTTCATTTAAATAATGGATAAAAATATCGGCTCCTTCTTTTGCAAAATAACAAGCAACTGCCTTACCAATACCGCTATCACCGCCCGTTATCACCGCAATTTTACCTTTTAATTTTGATGAGCCTTGATAATTGGGGTCTAAAAACACAGGCTTAGGATGCATTTTGGCTTCGATGCCTGGTTGTTTTTTTTGAGTCTGAGGAGGATTTTTAGTAGGTTTTTTCTTCATTAGTTTTATCCTTATGGTTGATCACAGCATCCCGAACCTTACTCATATTGAACACTTTAGGTCATCACGAACGCAGAGGGCTCCTCTCTCTACGTTCGTGATGACGTGGCTTTGTTAGAGTACTGAGACTGTATTCAATCATATTCGCTACGGCATCGGTTGTGAATAGCAGTAGCCGCAATTGCAGCTTGGCCTTCTGCAACACAAAGCTGGTGTAAGTTTGTTACAATGTCACCCGCAGCATATAGCCCAACTACCGACGTTTGTTGATCTTTATCGACAATAAAGAGTCCCTCTTTTTGTTTAGCCTTTAGTTCATTGCCTAGTTGGTTGTGTTTTACACAGCCAAGAGCACAATAGAGTGAATCAAATTCAGCCATCGAATTGTCGTCAAAATAAATTTTTAAGGCGTTGGGAATTAAGGTAATTTCTTGTATTGATTGATTAATCACCTTGAACGATGCTTCTTTAATTTTTTTTAATTCTTCTTTTGTCCAGCAGGTATCTTTTTCTATATTAATTAGAGTGATATGAGGGGTGTACTCTCGGATGAATAAGGCTTCTTCAAGACCTGCTTTTCCCTTCTCAATAATTGCAATTCGCTTATTGATAAGCTCATAGGCATCACAAATAGGGCAATGGTGAATCAATTTTCGCTGGAGCCCTTTTTTAATATTAGGTAAGTCGGGCTCAATATCTTCCACGCCAGTTGCCAAAAGCACATTTTTAGTATTAATTACCCTATTTTTTGTAGTTACCTGAAATCCATTGGAATTTAATTTAAGATGCTCGACCGCCTCGCGAATAATAGGAACCTTATATAAATAAAGCTGCCGCCTTAATTTTTGCAAAATCTCTTTTCCAGCAATGCCCTGCGGAAAACAAGGGTAGTTGCGTGAACATGGTATTTTTAAGGCACGACTATGATAAGTGTCAAAAATCACCACATTGCGGCGAAAGCGTGCCAAATAGGTAGCAGCCGTAAGTCCGGCCGGCCCTCCGCCAACCACAACGCAATCGCTTGCATCAATCGTTACTTTGGACATGCATCTTTCCTTGTTATTTCATCTTATAACGTCAAATCAAGTGACGTGGACACAAAAAGGGAAAATAGCGCCCCAAATGTGGCCTAGCTATACATTAGTTAGACTATAGTTATTATAGAGCCTAAACAGCTTTATGATTTAAAATGATGCAATTATTTGATTTATATTGAATTCAAAAATCGGTGTTATTCTGATAATTTTGAGCTTTTTCTAGACGAATAACAATTGCAGAATGGGTGAAGAGTGAAGCTGAACTCTTAGGGAAAATCAAAATGTCCGTAATGTTACTTGTACACATCATATGCATAATAATTGGCCTCGTCTTTCTTACTATCGCGTTTTACATGCTTCGTCCAAAAGAAGACGAGCAAAAACGCATTCAAGATGAGTTTTTATTTTATTTAATCTTAGGTCTTTTCTTCATTTTTTTTCCCTTTTTACTTGAATATTTTATTGCCTTAATTGCAAGCCTATTCAGGTCACCACGAGCATTTTGAACTCAAATCTCTAAAAGCTTGCTCGTTAATTTGTTTTTATGATGGAAACAAAAGCGTTCCCGTGTATATAAAATCTTAGAAATTTATGCGCCCATTCCTTGGCATAATGAACACCGATACGCGGTGCAGCAACAATGCTTTGGGGTGGTTCATAAAGGGCATTTGTAATAAAAAGATTCTCACCTAAGAGATCAGCACCATTCTGGGCCTTATCAATCTTCATCGCCTTGCATAATAATCCAGGCCCCTGTGTGCGCTCGGTGATATTTACAATGGGCTCAATAGCACGGATGAGGATGGCAGAACCGCTGCCTACTGGTTCTGTCACTACATTAAAACAATGATGAATGCCATAAATTAAATAAACATAAGCAAAGCCTGCTGGACCAAACATTGTTGCGGTACGTTTAGTGAGCCCTTTTGAGCTATGAGCTGCCAAATCATGTTGTCCCAAATAGGCTTCAACCTCAACAATTTTACCCACACGTTCAACACCTTCGCTTCGATGAACCAAATGATGGCCAAGAAGTTCTTGGGCCACGATAGTGGTTTCTCTATTATAAAATTCGCGTGCTAATTTTTTCATTTAAGTGTCTTTTTTCCTCTATTGGCTGGCTAAATTTTACAACATCAAAATGCGCGAGTAAAATCTCTGTTTTTTCTTGTGCTTTTCATAGATAAATCAAGATATTTTTTAAGAGTTTAATTTAAGATAGGGCTTTTAGTAGAGAAATATATCGGGGATCTTTCATCATTTTTTCAATGGTTTTTGTGTAAATAATTGTGTCTTTGGTGGGTACAGGGATGGTTGCAGCATATTCAAATAAAAGGTCTCCCAATAGCACTGTATTTGGATCAAATCCGAATTTTAATCGTTCATAATACGCTTTAAAATAAGGATTTTGGGCCCAGGTTAAAAATCCTCTTAACCAATAATCTAAGGGAGTTTGATCATATTTACGAATGGTTAAACAATTGGACCAGGCTAATAACATCGCATTAGCAATAAATTCCTCTTCCACAATGCCAAGCTTCGTCAATCTTGATTTTTTATTTGGTAATAAAATCATGTTATACAAATCAAGATTGCTCATAAAAAACGATGCTAAAAATTCAGGTCGAACGTTTAAACTGGTTTTTAGTACTTGATTGGGATAGAGCCATAACTTATCTGTGGCATCTTGAGTTTTATTAACGCGGGTAAAATGCTGATTGTATTCAAAAGAGATCGACGATAACACGATGTTAAAACCCACAAAAATAATAGCCACGCTGGCTAAGGTTGAGAAGAAAACGTTAATGCGTGTTTGTTTATATTGTTCTGGATTTCTGTATTTAACTGTCACATAAAGACTAAATAAAAAAATGCAAATCACAACTGTAGATATGACTACTGGCACTATTCCAGAGTTAAAATGAGGAATTACCATGAATTTGCCCTTTATTATGCATAACACAACAAATAAGATTCAATAATTATGCCAATTACTGTTGATTCGAAAGGGAGGATTTTCAGAACGCTACTTGAAAATGATTGGTATTAGGTGTGATCACTTTCCTTTTGCACTAACCTATGAAGACTAGTTGGCGAATCTATCAGAATCTTAAAAAATGAGCTTTTCTGCACAAATTAAAAGCAGGCTCTCTGCTATATTCCTCACAGTCAAATCTAACTTTGAGGTCTACCATGAATGATAATAAATTTGGGAAATTAGCACGCCTAATCTATGAGAATATTGATCAACCAATGAAACTGGATGAGATTTCCTCACAAATTGGCCTGTCTCTCGCATCCTTAAAACGTTTGTGCCAACAAACGGTTAACCAATCTCCTGGCGCTTTTATTCGACGTCTTCGCATGGAATTAGCTTTTCGCTCTTTAAAGAGTAGAGAAAACTCCATTTTGGAAGTGGCTCTTGCTTCTGGATTTGACGACCAATCTGCTTTCTCTAGACGATTTAAAGAAACTTTTGGCTATTCACCCACTCAAGCCAGGGAAAAAATAAAGCTTTTGAGTGAATTAGAATGTGTGGTTCTAGAAGAGCCTGACTTAGTTGAGTTGAACGATTTACACCTCCAATCAGTTAGCGAAACAGGCTACTACTACGAAGCAGCCCCCAATGCTTGGAACAAGTTAAAGCTGAAACTGCAAGAGTATGAATTAGCCGATGATTTTTCAGGCGTGTTTGTGGGCATTGGCCATGATAATCCTCACGAGGGAACTAGAAAAGAAGACAAATGTCGGTTTAGCGCCTGTATTTCACATCTTGAAAGAAATATTGAGACTGAAAAACTCACAATAACCGGAGGTAAATACGCAAGATTTCGCTATGTCGGCAAGCCAAATAACCTTGGATTAGCCTACCATTATATTTTTGGACAATGGCTAGATAACTCCCCTATTAAAATCGATAAGAACAAACCAGCCTTTATACTTTTTGATCAATTCCCAGATGGATCTAAGGAGCATAAGCTGATGATCCATGTTCCGCTGGAATAAATATTTAAAGCGGGTGTAATTAGCAATGATTTTTGTTACATTTTTCTAACTGTACATGCCAACAATCGGGAATCAAAATGGTAACAAAAAAATTGAATAAGGGCCTTCCCTCCATGTTATATGGCACAGCATGGAAGGAAGACCGAACACCAGCTTTAACCTTAGATGCTTTAAACGCAGGATTTCGGGGTATTGATACAGCCAACCAACGTAAACATTATTTTGAAGAAGGAGTGGGATTAGGTATTGAACAATTTTTAAAAGCCAGCTCACTTAGCCGACAAGATTTATTTTTACAGACAAAATTTACCTTCCTTGAGGGTCAAGATAAACGCCTACCTTATAGGGCAACCGATTCAATATCGGATCAGGTGAAGAAGTCATTTGCCAGCTCTCTTCAACATTTGCAAACGGATTATATCGATTCATACCTTCTTCATGGGCCAAAGTATTCTCAAGGCTTAACTACTGAGGACTGGGAAGCGTGGATAACAATGGAAGAGCTCTCTAAGGCGAAGCATCTAAACTATCTTGGCATTTCAAACGTGAATATTGACCAATTGAAAACGCTCTATGAAAATGCAAATGTGAAGCCTAAATTTGTCCAAAATCGTTGTTTTGCTGAACGTCACTGGGATCGGGAAATCAGAGAGTTTTGCCAAGATAATTCTATCATTTATCAAGGTTTTTCTTTATTAACTGCCAATCAATCTTATATTTTAAGTCCATTAATCTTCTCAATAGCTACAAAATATCATAAAACTATTCCGCAAATTATTTTTAGCTTTGCAAAAGCACTGGCTATTCTCCCATTAACAGGAACAACAAATTCAGAGCACATGCAGGACGATTTATCCTTGCAAGATTTTAAACTGAGCGCTGATGAAATTGTCCAAATTGAACAGATGGTTGGTTAGGAAAGACCTTAAGTTTTTATTGCTTCCTCTCCAACACCTATTGTAGTATAGCCCCCTTCTCACAAGGCCACTTAGAATTGTGACGAGAGATGCATTCAAGCAACATAAACCAGCTAAAAATCAGAGCAAATCCAGGGACGCCAGAGATCTCAATCTCTCTTTGTGCTTAGCGTCAAATCCGGAGACAAGCGTGTACGATAAAATAGCTTCCAGAACGAATAAAATTCTTGAAGAAACCAATAAAAATTTTGCGAATATTCAACAACTAGTTGGAGAAATTATTGAAAAAAATGCCAACGAAGATTTAGACTTAGCGTACATAAAAAAACCGATAATTGAGAAGAAAAATCTCATCCAAGAACAAGAAAAAAAACAGGCCCCTTATATGGATTCTGAGACGAAACTCTATATGGCGCAAGCTATTTTGCCTTCTCCAACTTATTGGAATCTGATAAAGCAAAAAACTGTTGAATCTGAAAAGAAAATTATAAAACCGTTTAAAGATGTAACTTGGTATGAGCCCTTTTCCTTAAGAGAACCAAAACTCCCCAAAAATGGATCCTGTCCAAAAGAACAAGAATTCGTAAAAATTGGCTCCTATGTTTTCACCGTAAACACCGCTCTTTTAGGTTTGAATCAATCTATAACTAATCCTAATATTTTTTTCCTAGTCTCACCCAATAATGGCTACCTACATAAAATTCCAAATAATATTAGAGATAATCTAGAATACGAGGAAAAAAGAAACCAATATGGTAAGGCCTATTTGGCTGATGCGATTAATTACGTAAAATTAGTAGTGCCTCCAAAAACTAAAATATCTTGCATAGTCCTCGGTGACCGATATCTACCGGTTAAAGACAGCTTTGAACAAGAAAATATGGATGCTTATGGTGCAGGTTGGTTGCTCATTAATAAAAATGAAGAGGAAAAAAAAGAGGAAAAACAAAATCTAGATCCCAATTTAACTAACTTTGATCTTTGGCTTAAAGTGAATAAAGAAGGCGATGTACAACAAAATATCAAACAAAAATTAAATCATTACTATTTGACTAAAGAAGACTCTAAAGCTGAAATTGATGTCAATGTTTATAACCTTCATGCGCTTCAACACAAATTAGATCTTAGCCCCGAAGATCTAGAAACTGTATATAAAATCGCTTGTGATATTCAAAAAAAGGATGGAACAGGTGAAGCAATTATTGGGCATTGCCAACAAGGTTTAGATAGAACAGGAATGTTAATCTTTGCCCTTCTATTATTTGCAAATTATGAGGAATTTTTTAGTGGAAAAAACTGTGCTGATAAAATTTATGCAGCCTATAAAACCCTACAATGGTCACGCAGTCCTCAGGCTTTAACTAAAGTTGCTGACTTAGTTAATGCTATCTATTTAGCACATGCTTTAGCAGCGATGGATATAGCAAAAAACTGTCGAGCAAATTTAGATAATTTGATTCAAAATAAAAAATTTAGGGATAGTAACCAAGCATTGATTTTAGAACTGGAGAAAGCCGGGTCAGAAACAGAGTTTAAGCAGCTTTTAGATAAGGAATTGGACAAGCTAAATCGAATGCAAAATGACTCTGATTCTACCGGGAAAAACCGCCTAAAAAGAAGGCCACGCTCTACTAGTTATCCTATGCAAGAATCAGCATCATTCAATTCTGTTAATTCTTTTAAAAAAAGCCAATCTTCTCCTGAAAATTTACACGAAAACCCGGAGAATTTAGAAATCAAATCAGAGACAATTATTGTCAATAGGCAATTTTATAGTTCAAATGGATTTTTTACGAATAGACCTGGAAAAAAATTAACAGATAGTTTGAAAGATTTAAATAAACCAATACAACAGGAAAAAAATATAATCGCTGAGACTAAAGATGATAATTACTTTAACAGTCCTCTTATTTTGCCTTCTATTTCAGAATCAACCGCTGATGATTCTCAAGGAAAAATAGAAAATTTAGAACTTAAGTCTCAAGATAATATTGATTTGGCACCGAAAAATTCAGGAAGATTTTTTGAAAGAAAACTTAAAAACCGCCACTCTGAATCAAAAGAAACGAAGGTAAACCCACCGAAGAATTATAAAAGTGTCCTAACTTGTTATAGGGATGCTATCGAACATCAAAAAAACACCGAAGATGCACTGCAAAATCGCATCCGAATTAGAGATGTCATCCCGTCAATAGTCTTCACAAAAGAAGAATCACCAGAGCTCGGGCATGGATCTATTCCCTGTAGCGATGGTTTTTCATCAATGAACTCTATGGCATCATAGATACTCTTTCACTCAAGAGAAAATAGAATGACCTCTCAAGGCAATGAACGTTATGACTTAGAAATCCCCACTGAAGGTTTGGATTACGACATCCTCGATATTGCATTTAACCCCACGACCCAATCCTTTATCGAAGCCAACGGGATTAAGCCTGGCATGCGGCTATTAGATGTGGGTAGCGGCTCAGGGATTATGACTCATTATCTTGCTTCTCAGGTTGGTCAACATGGACAAATTTTATCCATTGACAATAGCGAAGAACAATTGGCACGTGCCCAACGTTTCTGCCAACAACAAGGCGATAAAAACGTTAGTTTCAAGCACCTTTCCGTTTATGATCTCAATACTCTTAAAGAGACTTTTGATTTAATCTACTGCCGATTTGTGCTCCATCATTTACAAAGCCCAAGACTCGCCATCGATCTCTTTTATAAAGTTTTAAATAAAGGGGGCATTTATATCTCTGAGGAAGGGATTATGAGTGCCGCATTTTCCTACCCACCATCCAAAGCCTGGCACTATAATCGGGAGGAAATTCTACCCCCTGATGAACAAAAAGATGGCAATGCTCGTGATGGTGATTTTGGCATGAAGCTATCCTATTGGATGAAAAAATCCGGTTTTACTATCAAGGATACAAAACTTATCCAACCTCTGCTTAGTACCTATGAACAAAAAAAGAAATTACTTAAAGGACATCATGCCTTTAAAAAAACAGCACTCCTCCAAGGCAAAAGTGAAAAAGAGTGGGCAGCAGAAGAACAAGAATTGGATAGGCTTGCAAAGGATGACTTCACTATCATTGGCTTCTATCAATCCTGCCAGGTGGCTGGAATTAAATAGTGCGAAGATACTGACTCCACAGATAAACAAGCGTAGGTCGGCGCCCCTGGCCCGACATTTCTCTCCCGTTCTCCCCATGTCGGGCCACGGGCGCCTAGCCTCTATCCCCTTCACCCTATTTTAGAATTACTTAACCAATAAAATTTCAATTCCCTAAATTCTGAGCTAATCTTAAAGTTAACCAAAAGGACGAACGCCAAATATGGATATTTTTCATTTACCTACCGTTTTATTAATCATCCAACGCTCTATTTCTTTTTGTGGTGTGCTGGTTATTTTATCTGGTGTACTCATCGCTTTGGTTCGATATTTCAAATACTCACTTGGCAATTTTAACTCTCAAAAAATTGATATCAATAAAATCCGGTTAAATTTAGGCATTGTTCTCACCCTAGGCTTAGAATTTATTATTGCCGCCGACTTAATCGGCACAACAACTGCTCCCGACTTCTATTCTGTTGGTCTTGTAGCCTCTATCGTTTTGATTCGTACCGTTTTAAGCTATACCTTAAATCGTGAAATTATCTCGATTAAAAAAATGGAAAATGATCCAAAATAACTAAAACTGAAAAGACAGCGGAAGACTGAAAAACTAGCTTCCGCCAATCTAAATTTTAAGGCTTCGGCTCCTTCACCCACAGTAACAACAAGCTTCCAACCATCAGATAAAGTGGCAAAATTGACAGAGCTAAGAGATAGCTAAAATGAGAAAATTGGTGGATGCCATTTACCATTCGACCATCCCATAATAGATCCAAAACCTTCCCTATCAGCGGCTCGGTTAATGCATCAATCAGTGCATCGCTGGTATTAATCATAGCAATCACAGTGGCAGTCATTGCCAAAGGATTCATTTCTTTACCCATTGCAAAAACCAACATGAAGGCACCAAGCCCAAAGCCAAATAAAAACAAAAGAACAGCTAAAAATTGCAGTGATAACATAGTGCAATACAAAACCAAGGCTATTGCCGCAGTAGAGATCAAAGTGCTAACAAGCATCACTAAACGCCTTTTTCCCAAACGATCAGAGAGCATACCAAGAATCGGAGAGCCAAAACCCAATCCCACAAAAACCAAGGAAATCATCGAAGCCGACTGCGTTTTACTGAGATGATAGGCTTGCTCTAAAAAGGGATTTCCCCAAAGTCCACCAAAGACTGCAACCGGTGAAAAGGCTAGTCCAGAATATAAGGTTAGCAGCCAATTTTGCTTGTTTTTAAAAACCTGAAGGATGTCTTTAAATGAAACTGCGGACAAGGTAGAAGCTGGCGCCTTCGGTGCATCGCGAACGATCATAAAAAACAAGCAAGCCAATCCAACTCCAACAAGGCCCACACTAAATAAGCATTGGCGCCAACCATAATGGTCAATAAACCAAGCCAGAGGTGC
>JACCWL010000056.1 GCA_013697645.1 Tatlockia sp.
TAATCCGTCATCGCTAATCTCCTCGGTTGTTATTGTTGTTTCGCAACTCAATAGTACCGAATTCTAGCGATGACTCCAGCCCCGCAGAGTCAATCAAAATTTACAGCAGTTTACGGACTTAACCGAAGAGAGTCCAAGTTTAGACATATTAATACATCTTATAAATACTAACCAATCAAAACCTTATATTAGTGTTACGCCTAAAGAAATAGCTGAAGTAATGGGGCATCACAACATTGTAGAGCTGATAACTTCTAAAGAATTGAAATTTTCACCACAAAAACAATCTACTTATAGTAGTATATTTCAAGATTCTAAGAAAACGACTAATTCTGATGGGCCATCATCAACTTCTACAGAAAAAAAATTGTAAGAAAAGCAAAATATCAATTAATTTTCGTTCGGCGACCACCTTTTTACCTCTGGCACGAGCTAATTCTTAACCCGCATTGTTGCGTTCATAATAAGTCACGGTCAAATTCAGCCAATGCTGCAAAAAACCCAAAAACTAATTTATCTGATGGGGTCGTTGTATTAATATCAGCCCTTTTTCCGATTATTACTTTTAAGCCAATATTTTTATCATTAAGTTTTCAGCAAGGCCCAATATCATTAAATAAAATCCTATATATTATTTAGACACTTCTGATTTGCTAACCAATCTTCAACAGTCAATGCAAAACGAAAATGATCTTGCCATATATTATTAATTTTCAAATAGCGTGGGGAGAATCCTTCTTTTAAAAAACCATTTCTTGTGGCGAGATGGATCGAAGCTGTATTACCAGGTTGAATATTAACCTCGATCCGATGTAGATCCAAAGCGGTAAATATCTCTTTAAGAATAAGCTTCAAAGCCTTACTCATTAATCCTCTACCCGCATAATCGACCGACGCATAATATCCTAAGTAGGCACTTTTAAAGACGCCTTGTATAATTCCACTTACATTAAAAACACCAATAATTTTTTGATTACTACTCCATGCAATATAGTATTGTTCACTATCAATTTTGCTTTTAGTTAAATACTTTTGAAAATCTTCAGCAGTGGTAGGAGCTGTTATAAAGGGGAAATGAAAGTCGCGGCTTTTTTTCATAGTAGAAATAAATGTGGTTTCATCCTGGTCTAAAGGTTCACACAGTATAGGCATCGCTTAACTCAGGTATCGGGATTTTGTCTCACATTTTACCATGCTATTGTTAGACATGAGTTAACTATTGCTTAGTAAGTTTAGAAAATTAAAGGAGATGAGGAAAAAAACTGCAGAATTTTGCTTTCTCAAAGTGTTGGGAATGCCGCATTCCACAAGGCTATGGGAGCGAGATACGATGCCTGACCGAAATTTAAGAGATAATGATGATATCATTCTGAACACAAATTTTTGATAACATTCAAATATCAATTCCTTATCTAAGCTTAATGGGGTTTAAATGCCAGACAATAATAACGAGATTTTGCCTTCGCCATCGCTCATTAACCCCCCTGCTAAATTGGATATTCCTATAACACTGGCCATTGAACTTATTGCCGAACAGTTTCCACAATGGGCTCATTTGCCAATTAGAACACTGCCATTAGGAGGTTGGGACAATAAAACCTTTCGCTTAGGCGAAGAAATGTCCATAAGGCTGCCAAGTGCTGAAGAATATGCATTACAAGTTCAGAAAGAACACCAGTGGCTGCCTTTCCTCGCCACGCATCTTTCCTACCCCATCCCTGAACCTCTCGCTCTAGGAATGCCCTCAACACATTATCCTTTGCATTGGTCAGTGTATCGATGGATTAAGGGTGAAAGTGCAAATTTGATGGTTCTTGAGGATGAAGATTTACAACAAATCGCTATAGATCTCGCGAAATTTTTAAATGAATTACACAAGATTAATATTAGCGATGCCCCCTTGCCAGGACTTCATAATTATTATCGCGGCGCTCATCCTTCGGTCTATGATGAAGGAACACGTAAGGCTATTAGAGAATTAGAGGATTATATTAATGTTGACTTAGCGACTGCTGTCTGGGAAAAAGCCATAAGCTCGTCTTGGAGCAAGCATCCGGTATGGGTTCATGGCGATTTTAGTACTGGAAATATTCTGGTCAACAAAGGCCGCTTAATTGCTGTCATCGATTTTGGATGCATGGGGATTGGTGATCCCGCTTGTGATCTCGTTATCGCTTGGACTTTTCTGACTGGCGACAGCCAGAAAGTCTTTAAGTCAGGTATGAAGCTCGATGCCGATACCTGGGCTCGTGCTCGCGGTTGGGCTTTATGGAAGGCTTTAATTACACTAACTTCCTTAGAAAATAAAACTTGTTCAGAAGCTTTAAAGCAAAAACAAGTTATTGACGAAATCCTTAATGAATATGAATTCGAGAGAAATAACACTTAATTTGCAGGAACTTAGGAAATAAATCGCAAAATATGAACAACAATTCTTATAAACAACGGTTAAATTTGAGCCAATTTTTCTAAAGATTTAGACCTCATATTTCCTTAAGTATTTTAAAGTAAAATGACATAAATCCGATCAATACGGCAATAGATTTAACATGTTTTCTCGTAATTCTTATTTTAAAATTCCTGTCGATATCATCATTTCGCCAGGGCAAGCTTTATTAATTTTAATGGACAAATATAAAGATCATCCTGAATTATTAAGCGAGCTAAAATCATTATATTTAGTCGGTGTTGAAGATCAAGAAAGTGCCACTCGTATTCAGCAATTATTTAATGATGATGCCTTAGTGAATTATCGCATATCTTTCAAGCCAAAGATAATTAGTGAAGATCCAACAAGGCGATTTTTTGAAACCTATTTATCTTATTTAACCTTATATTCATCTATCAAAGATATTGATGAGGAAAAATTAAATTTTACGCTAAATGAGATATTTTCGCTGCTACTACCAGGACAGCAAAATGGGGTATTAAAATATTTTCATGAAAAAAAACCCGCTCAGGCAAACAATCCGACTCTTGAGTTTCAAGATACAATGTTCAAAATTGATTCACATAAATCTTTCTCGTTTTTTTGCGATAGCGATAAAATAAAACTGAATTTATTGAACTTGCTTGCCTATACGTCGATGTTTCTATCTCAAAATGAAGAAATGGACTTACCTTTGAACGTATTTAGTGAAGGATACTATGGTAGGAAAAATCGCGGAAGAATTGAGAAACCAAGAAGAGAGCAAACAGCGGTAAGATCCTGCGGCTTGGGATTAATGAAAAGCTACATGCCCTTGCCACAATGTGATTTTCTATATAATGAAGAAATCTCTACCTACTATCGAATAGCTGATAGGAATACCTTTATCAAAAACTCAAAATGGGCGATTGATAATTTTTCTAAACTTGTGCATCCTTTTTCTGCCTCCATTTCCGGTACAGTACTAGCTTTGATTCGAGTTCTTGCCCACTTTCATCAAGCTGATCAGCTGCAGTTTAATGATGCTGACGAATTCAAAACTCTTTATAAGTGTTGTATATCTTTATTATTATTTAGTAGTGGTGGTCATTCCTTGCATGAGTTTGTTGCTCCAATCAACATAGCTAAAATCCAAGATTATTTTCAATTAATGGATGGCTTTTCCGACATCAATTTAAAATCTCTTTTTTTAGACGGGAATGAAATGGCATTTGATCTTGCAATAAATAAAACCATCAATTATAACAAGCTCATTTTAAACAAAAAATTTGTCAATTCGGACATCAATAATCAGGTATCGATGGACTCTACATTCCTTGTAAATAAATTAGAAATTATAGAAAAATTATCTAAAATAAAGGTGCAGTTTTTTCAAAAGATGGCAAAAATTAATTTTTTATCTGATGTCGTCAATGATATTGGCAATTTAATCTGTTCTGCTAACGCGAAAATTAGCCAAAATGACTGCAATAGTGATTCAATAATAGAAGATATTTTTGCTGAATTACAAAGGGAAATGCATGAAAAAATCAAGTCTGAAACACAAGATATAATGAAGATATTTGCTATAAAAAATCTTTCTTCGCATAAATTATTAAGTCAAGAGCATGAGTTCATTAGCAATTTTGTCAATGAACTTTCGAGTTATAACCATTTGGACCCAGAGACCTCAAATACCTCACCAAATATTTAAGCCCCTTGCCCGCCAAAAATTCCTCACCAAGCACCGTGCAATTAATATTTCCATAATGTTTTTTTTATATACTATTAAAAAGGATAATTACTTAAAACGAGTGCAAATTATGACAATAGATATCAAACGAGAAAAAAAGGCCGCAAGAATGGCTGAAGCTCACTTAAATATCGGCGGATTTATCTTCGGTGTATTGATAGAGCTAATGGCCATTTCCAAAAAGGCATTCGCCGCAATCGGTCAGTCATTCTTTTTCTTAAGTTGGGTCAATGAAGCGTTTGGCCTCGCATGGCAATCATTGTCATACAAATGGTCCTATAACAAGAACCTGGATAAAACTGGCGGCTTGGTGGTGGAGTGGCTAAAATTTATTCTTTCAACGATTATGTTATTTGGTAGCGCCCTACTGGTGGGTACCGTGCAAATTGCCGCTTTTGGTGTGATCCTAGCCCTCACCCCTTTTATTTGCCTTGTAAGAGCCGCTTATTACTTTGCAAAAGCAGTTTTAACTGACAACCCTAAAGTAGCTGAAGCACACTTTGACCAGGTTAAAACAAATGTTTCCTCTGCCTTGATTTCTGGGTTTCTTGGAATGTGTATTGCCGCCCTCATTTATATACCCGCTTTACCCCTTGCGGTCACTGCAACATTAGCCACCATTGTATGTGCTGTCCTTATTCCGCCGATCTCTGTGGGATTTATAAAACAAATGGTTGATTTATGGACTAACTTAGCCCAAGGTATCTCTAAATTATGGCGAAAGCATCAAGGGCTCCAAGGACCAGGCTATCGCTATGATGTTCAGTCTGGAGAAACTCTAGACAACAATCAACTTAAAAAGAATATTATCTATGTCGATAAGCTTGCAAAAGACGCTGAAGGTGATTTATTCCTTTCTTATCGTTTCAAAGACGAGTTAGAAATTATCCGAGAGGGTACATTTAAACAATACGCCCTACCCGATGAAAAGTTAGCTGATTGGCCAAAAAATCTTAGCAAAAAGGAATTAAAAAAATTAAAGCCTCATTTCGATTTATTCGCCCCCTCGCTACTACAGGCTGTAAAACCATCAACCGTTGACGGAATATCAAAGAATCTACGCCAACTAGAACAGCCAGCTATTTCTTTTAAACCTGTGCTCAGCCCTAAGGCGACCACTAAAGAGCTACCACTATATAGTTCAAAAGGTACTGTCTTCAGAGAAAAGCAAAAAAACTACCATAGAAAGGAACGCAACGTGTATCTCGCTCACTTAAGCGCACCTGACTTAAAATCAGTTGAGGAATTGACAGCGGAAACAGCCCGTCAAATTAAACTCTTAACTAGCCATCCAGCGTCTTTCTTTCAAGATAAAAAAAGGCAAGACAAAATAGAGAGCTTGCATATATTGACAAGAGCTTTAAACCAATGGAGTGATTTATATCAAAACAAATCATCCCCTGCATTAAATTACAACTCTATTGTTTTAGATGATAAAACTGAAATTTCTCGAGTAATCAATCCTCACCTCGATTTTAATATTAGTGCTAATAGGGAAATCATCATTAAACGTATAGAGCAATATATTTTGGTCCAATATCCTGAGGCTTATCAATCCTTCTTTCGTGGAAAAGGTTCGGTTGCCACTTTGTTTCAACAAGGATTTGACTTGATGCGACGAATGAAAACACAGGAAGAAATCAATCTAGAAAGGGTAGCCATCGAGAATGAAATCGATAATTCTGAGAAAAAATATGTAGGTCTGAGAGGCTATTTTGCCAATGATGAGGAAAAAACTAAGCACGAGGAAAGCATTAAATTACTTCGTGATTTTCTCAATGGCTCTGCCACGACAGAAGATGTCAATAATAATGCCGAGCTGAAAGCATCACACAGGGGTAATGGAACTCGTTACCAACTCTGTCAGAGGATAGTAGAAATACATGAATCTGAAAAATTGCTTTACAAAAAAGAGGACAGTTTGGATGACGCTTTCGGGTTATAAAAGCCTTAGGCCAGAGGCCCGACCCTTTACGTCGCCAGTTTAGAGGCAGGATGAAGTGGAAAGTGTAGGTCGGCGCCCCTGGCCTGACAAAAGGTGCACGGATAAGAATTGTCGGGCTAGGCGCGCCGACCTATGCGTCCTATATTAAAATAGTGCCCTTAGAACGATTAGCAAATTATCCCCTTTTTTGTTTAAATAAGGATTTTTAGGTTCATTCGTCATGAAAGAAATAATTTTAGCAACCTCTAACAAAGGGAAGATTAGCGAACTTCAGTCTAATCTTCCCTTTTTGCTTTGTATCCCTCAAGGCGAATTAGGTATCGCAGATGCTGAAGAAACAGGCTTAAGTTTTGTAGAAAACGCCATTATTAAAGCACGCCAAGCAAGTCGCTTAGGCGCTCAACCTGCCTTAGCCGATGATTCCGGTTTAGTCGTGCAAGCACTAAATGGGGCGCCTGGTATCTATTCCGCACGTTTTGCAGGAATCAATGCAAGCGACTCAGAAAATATTAACTGTCTATTGGACAAGCTTAAAGGAATTCCAGAATCGCAGCGCCAGGCTTATTTTTTTTGTGCCATTGCGGTCTTAAGACATGCTGATGATCCTAGTCCAATTATCGCAACGGGCAAATGGAGCGGGACGATTATTCAACAACGAATGGGTTTTCAAGGCTTTGGTTATGATCCCGTTTTTTATGTCCAAGAGCATCAATGCACAGCAGCTCAATTGTCAATGAAGATAAAAAATACCATTAGTCATCGGGCCCAAGCCTTAAATCAAATGCGTTCTCAGCTAGAGAATCTTTAGACAAGGATTGAAAATAAGCTAGAGTTCTGTGATGCCTGACTCAGTGGCGATTAAAATCTTATCCGCTAAGCGCTTTGCAAATAAGCCACTTTCGACTACTCCAGAAATCAGCTTAAGTTGTTCTTCCAAGTTAACGGCGTCTTTAATTTCCAAGTTGAAGACGTCAAGAATAATATTCCCATTATCTGTAATAAAGCCTTCGCGATATTCAGGGTCACCGCCGAGTTTAACAATTTCACGCGCCACATAACCTCGAGCAAGTGGTAAAACTTCAACGGCTAGAGGAAAGTTGCCTAAGTGCTTCACCAGTTTTGATTCGTCAACAATACAAATAAATTGCTGGGCGACAGTTGCAATTATTTTCTCGCGGGTAAGCGCCCCACCCCCTCCTTTTATCATCTCATAACGCTCAGTCACTTCATCAGCGCCATCCACATAGAGAGGTAAATCACGGGTTGAATTTAAATCGATAACGGGTATGCCTTTAGCTCTTAAAAGCGCCTCAGTTGCTTTCGAACTAGCCACGCAGGCATCAATGCGATGTTTAATTGCTGCTAATTCCTCAATAAAATAGTTAACTGTGGAACCTGTACCCACTCCGATTATTATGTCATCTTCAACATAGGCTAAAGCTGCCTTTGCAGCTAGTGCTTTTAGTTCACTCATATAAAACCTCACTTCAAATTTTGTAGGTCGGCGCCCCTGGCCCGACAATGGATGCACGGGTAAGAGTTATCGCCAACCTCGCAGATTTTAAACAAACTCCTTAAGTACCGTAGCCTGGATGCAGCACAGCTTAATCTGGAATCGTGCCACGGATCCCGGATTACGCTGCGCTCTCCAGGCTACCGTTCTTTTTTATCCAAATTTTTTACATTCCATTGATTTTTATAACAAATTTCGTGTTCTGATCTCAGTGCCATAAATTAGATTTCACCAAATCCAAAACTTGAGTTCCTTGTCCATTTATAATTGCTTTCATCATATACAGACTGAAGCCCTTAATTTGAGCAGCATTGATGTTAGGGGGCATTACTAATTCATTGCGGTTAGTTCGCACATCAATAAGCGCTGGCCCTTTATAAGCAAATGCCATTTTTAGGACTTCTGCTAATTCTTCGGACTCATCGACACGAAATCCTTTGATACCTATTGCTTCAGCCATTTTCGCAAAATTAGGATTTTCCAATTCGGTCCCGTATTCCAACATCCCACCAACATGCATTTCCATTTCGACAAAGCCTAGGGTTCCGTTGTTAAAGATAATAACTTTGATAGGTAATTTTTGCTGAATTAAAGTCAAAATATCGCCCATTAACATACTAAAACCACCATCGCCACAAAGCGCTACAATCTGGCGATCGGGATACGCCGCTTGAGCACCGATAGCTTGTGCCAAAGCATTTGCCATAGAACCGTGATTAAAGGACCCTAGCAATTGACGTTTACCATTCATTTTAAGATAGCGTGCAGCCCAGACGGTTGGAGTTCCAACATCGCAAGTGAAAACTGTATCGGCTTCTGCTGTTTCATCAATAAGACGAGCTAGAAATTGGGGATGAATCTGTTTTTTCCCTGATTCACTATGGGCTAGGGAATCCAAATCACTCCGTGCATGCTTGTAGTGTGACAAAGCTTGGTCTAAATGACTTCTATCTTCTTTAGCTTTTAATAAAGGTAGTAAAGCCTTTATTGTAGATTTGATATCACCCACTGCACCAAAAGCGATATCGCATCGCTTACCTAGCTGCTCACCATTCAAATCAATCTGAATTATCTCAGCCTTGGAAGGATAAAACTGTCGGTAAGGGAAGCTAGTGCCAAGTAACAACAAGGTATCACAAGCTTCCATCGCATAATAACCCGAGGAAAAACCGATAAAACCCGTCATTCCAACATCATAAGGATTGTCGTATTCAACAACTGCTTTGCCTCGCAGAGTATGGACCATTGGTGAATAGAGTTTAGCGCACAAGGCCATTAATAATTGATGTGCCCCAGCTGCACCAATCCCACAAAAAATCGTTATATTTTTTGCCGCATTCAAACGTCTGGCCAGTTCTGCCAGAACAGGTGTAGCCGGTACAACATCGGTTGCGGGTCTAATCGGCCAAGGCCTTCTTAGCTGATTACGCATTTCTTGCAAAGCCAGATCACCTGAAATAATCAAAACAGCAACACCACGTTTGGAAATAGCAGTTTGCATCGCAATTTTTATCATTCGTGGCATTTGTTCAACTGAAGAAATAACCTCGCAATAAAAACTGCATTCCTTAAATAAAATATTAGGATGGGTTTCCTGAAAATAATTACCGCCGATTTCTGCAGTTGGAATTTGGGCAGCGATGGCAAGTACCGGCGCGTTAGAGCGCTGGCAATCATAAAGACCGTTTATCAAATGGAGATTTCCTGGCCCACAACTACCTGCACAAACTGTGAGCTCTCCTGTCAATTGAGCTTCTGCACCGGCTGCAAAAGCTGCTACCTCTTCATGCCGAGTGTGTATCCATTCGATTGTCTTTCTTTTCTGTAAGGCGTTAGTAAAGCCATTTAAAGAATCCCCTACGATTCCATAAATACGCTTGATTCCTGCATCTTCTAAGGTATCGATAAAAATATCAGCGACAGTAGTCATCTAAATTCCTCGCCTAAGCTCAATAAAAAAGTAAAATTCTTGGCTGTCTGGGTTTTAAAAACAAGACCCGCAGATACGCGGGTCCTATTATTTATTCTTACTTGGCTTTCTTACTACTGAGCAGTAGGCGCAACCATACCTGTTGCAGGTGCTACTGGATGCGGCACTACCACAGCATTTGAAGTTGAGCTGCTATTGTTTGGAGTTCTGCCTTTAGTGGTGTTCGAAGAGGAGTTAGAATTCACGTTGTTTGATGAAGACGTTCCGTAAATCTTCTGAGAGCCAGAATGCCTGGTACTTTGAGCGGCTGATTGCGCATCAATAGGAACTCCAGATTTTGTTGTTTTTCTCATTGTGTATGGACTAGAGGGCACTACTCTAGATGCAGGCGCTCTCGAACTTATTGCCGCGGAAGGTCGTTCTACTGCAACACGACGAGATGCGTCAGGATATCCGTAAGGGGGAGGGTTATTGTATTGTCTTGAATCACCAAAAAGCTCTCCCATTGTTTGACAACCAGTCAATAGCAAAGGCGATAAAAAAACTGTAGCGCAAACTAATTTAGATATTATTTTCATAATCCGTCCTTGAAAATTAATGAATTATTTCCCTTTGCATTCTAACTGGAGTTAGTGAACTTGTAAAATCGCTTTAGAAACGCAAATCCTACACCGACACAATATCTTGCACAGACCATCCACCCCCCAACGCTTTTATCAACCGGACTGCGGCGCTCATCTGCAAACCTATGACATCATAAGCCGCTTTTTGAGCATTAAACGCTTGAATTTGAGCGGTGAGCACAGAGGAATAGGGCACAATTCCTGATTTATATTGATTAAGAACAAGTGCTAAAGCTTTTTGCGCAGATGCTGCGGCCGCATTTTGGACAATACCTTGTTCTTTAAGAACACGTAAAGCCACCAAATTATCTTCCACATCCTGGAAAGCAACCAGCACCGTTTGACGATAATTGGCAATTTCTGCCATATAGCCCGCTTTTGCAGCCATTAAATTTGCCCAACGCAGGCCGCCATTAAAAATGGTTTGGGCAACTTGTAAACCGGCTGACCAACCTAGAGCCGGAGCTGTAAACAATTTACCCAAACTACGGGCTGCTGCACTAGCTGATGCTGACAAATTTAAGGTTGGAAAATAAGCGGCACAAGCCACACCAATTTTGGCATTAGCTTGGTGCATTAAACGCTCGGCTTGCGCAACATCGGGCCTTCTTTCCAACCAAAGGCTTGGTATTGTAACCGGAATAACAGGTGGCTTTGCCTTTAATGGCTTAAATCGCATCGTAAAGGTTGCAGGGGGTCGGCCCATCAACACGGCAATAGCATGTTCATACTGACTTCTTAAAATACGATTGTTGATTGCTAGTGCTTGAGCGTTTTCAAGTTGACTTTGTGCCTGCACAATATCGGCACGCGAGACAACTCCTGAATTATACTGATTACGTGTAAGTGCTAAGGTTTTTCTATACACACCCACAGTATCATTCAGTAATTGTTGATCTCTATCGAGTGTGCGTAATTGAAAATAATATTGCGCAAGTAATCCCTGTACGGATAGTGTAGTTGCGGCTAATAAAGCTTGACTGGATTGAGCAGCGGCAACTTCGCCCTCAACGGTGCGCCGTACCAATCCCCAAATATCCGGCTCCCAAGTTGCAGTGATAAAGGCCGAATAGATTGTTCTGGTAATCCCTCTGGAATTCGTTGTTGTGCCGGTGTTGCCTGTAGTTGCAATGTCTGTAGAAGTTGTCCCGCCAGAGGTGCTAAAGAAAGTGTTTATTCCTCCTCCCTGTCGCTGCCTTGTAAGATTGAACGCTGCACTTACGATGGGGAGATAGGCAGAACGTGCCGCATAGACGGTGTCTTTTGCTTGCTCATAATTTGCCAAGGCATTAACAATGCTTTGGTTATAATGATTAAGTTGATCTTCCAAGGCATTCAACTCTGGATCGCAAAATATTTTCCACCACTGCCCTCTGTTTACTAAGTCTCTCGGCTCTGCCAACTTCCAACCTTCCTTGAGTTCCGGTTTAAAAGCTTGGCCCCTGCCTTCCTTGAATTGAGGTGTAAGGGTGACTCCTGGGCGAACATAATCGGGCCCAACAGTGCAAGAAGCAGCTAACATGCTAATGATTAATAACGATTGCTTCCTGCACATAACTAATCTCTCAGTTAAACTTGGTTGAAGGTTCTTTGCGGTTTTTTAGATCGGCTATAAAACGATGAAACCCGATCCTAACATTTTCCATAGCCAGGTAAATAACTGGCGTTGTATAAAGCGTTAATAATTGACTGACCACTAAACCGCCAACAATCGCTATCCCAAGTGGCCGCCGCAATTCTGAACCTATTCCCATGCCAAATACCAAAGGTAGAGCCCCAAACATCGCAGCCATGGTGGTCATCATAATTGGCCTAAAACGCAGTAGTGCCGCCTCATAAATTGATTCTCGCGGCGATTTGTTCTGCTTACGCTCAACTTCCAAGGCGAAGTCGATCATCATAATCGCATTTTTTTTAACAATTCCTATTAATAAAATCACACCGATTAAAGCGATAATACTAAAATCAGTGCGACTCAAAAGCAGAGCCAGCAAAGCGCCAACGCCTGCTGAAGGTAGTGTTGAAAGGATGGTGATGGGATGAATAAGGCTTTCGTAAAGCATGCCTAAAACAATATAAACCGCTAATAAAGCAGCCAAGATTAAATAAGGCTCATCAGCTAGTGAATCCTGAAAGGCTTGCGCTGTACCTTGGAATGTTCCCTGGATAGTGCGAGGTAAACCCAAATCAGCAAGGCCGGAATTAATACTTTTAACCACTTGATCAAGCGGTGTGCCGGGTAATAAATTAAATGAAAAGGTCACAGCAGGAGCTTGTCCTTGATGATTGATCGCTAAGGGGGCAGACGATGGAGAAAAACGGGCAAAGGCTGAAAGCGGTATCTTTGCTCCTGTCGCTGAGATAACATAAATTTCATTTAGCGTTTCTGGCCGCTGCCAAAACTCAGGTGCTACGCCCATCACAACATAATATTGATTCATCGCTGTATACATGGTTGATACCAAACTTTGTCCAAAGGCGTTATATAAGGTTTGGTCAATTTGCTCAAGACTAATGCCGAAACCTGAGGCTAAATCACGATTGACCTCAACAAAGATTTGTAATCCATGGTTACGTTCATCAGAGTTCAGATCGACAATACCCGGCAACTGACTCATTTTTTCATAGACCAAGGTAGACCATTTTTTAAGATCTAAAAATTTGTCGGCCGAGATTGTAAATTGGTATTGGCCGCTTGCTTGACGACTACCCACCGTAAGATCTTGGGCTGACTGTAAAAGGAGTCTAGCCCCCCTCACATTCGCTAGATTCGGTCTTAGTCGATTAATGACTTGATCCGCAGAAATTTGCCGCTCTTTTGGGGCTTTAAGCGTCACATATACGGCACCCTGCGACGTTCTATTAGAACCGCCAATAAAGCCTGTAATATTGGCAACCGCAGGATCCTCGCGAAGAATCTTAACAAAGCGATTGAAAAGAGTATTAGTTGCCTGGAAAGATAAGGATTGATCGGTTTGAATTGTGCCATTTAATTGCCCTGTATCTTGTTGGGGAAAAAATCCTTTCGGTATAATAATGAATAGAAAAACAGTCAAGAGAATCATTAGTAAAGTTAGAAATTGCATCAATCTGGAATGATTTAGCGACCAAGCCAGACTTTTTCCATAACCATGATGAATAGTACTCATGAAACGCATCAATGAATTAGAGTTTTTTTCTTGTTTTACTTTTAGTAATCGGGAACACATCATGGGCGTTACAGTAAGCGAGATAATCATTGAAATAAAAATCGCTGTTGATAAGCTAACTGCAAATTCTCGAAATAATCGTCCCACTAATCCACCCATAAAAAGAATAGGGATAAACACTGCTATTAAGGAAATGCTCATTGAAATAACCGTAAAATTCACTTCTTTTGCGCCATCTAAAGCAGCCTGCAAACGATTTTTGCCCATTTCCAAATGGCGGCTAATGTTTTCCAAAACAACGACGGCATCATCGACGACAAAACCTGTTGAAATCGTAAGCGCCATAAGTGAAAGATTATTTAAGCTATAACCGAGTAACTTCATCACTGCAAAAGTACCCAATATGGATAAAGGGACAGCAACACCCGGGATAAGCATAGCCCGAACATTCCCGAGAAAAAGATAGGTGACCAAAATGACAAGAAGCATAGCAATAATTAAAGTGAACTCAACATCATGTAAAGAGGCACGAATGATCTTGGTCCGATCAACCACTACCTCTAAGTCAATTGTTGCAGGAATTGCTGATTTAAGTTCTGGCAAAGTAGCCTTGACTCTATCAACAGTAGAAATTACATTAGCACCAGGCTCCTTAAAAACCACCATAAGCACTGCTGGTTTGCCACCAGAAATCCCTGCATTACGTACATCTTGCACAGAATCATGAACCCTAGCCACATCAGAAATACGTACAGGGCTGTTATTTCGGTAAGCAATTATTAGTGGAGCATAATGCGAAGCTTTGAAAATTTGGTCATTGCTTAAAAGGTCAGATAAAGAATCCTCTGCAATCGGGATTTGTCCTTTCGCTTGATTCACATTGGCTGCAGCAATTACCGCAGCCACCGTTGGCAAACTGATACCATAACTATTGAGTGTCGTTGGATTTAAATCAATCCGCACTGCTGGCAAGGAACTACCGCCCACAAACACTTGACCTACTCCGCTAATTTGCGAAATCTTTTGTTGTAAAAAGGAAGAAGCAACATCATAAAGTTCACTTTGCTTGAGGTGTTGCGAGGTCATCGATAAAATTAGAATGGGTGGATCGGCGGCATTTATTTTGCGATAAAATGGATTGTTGGGCAGATTTGGGGGTAACTGTCCAAGAGAAGCATTGATAGCGGATTGCACGCTACGCGCAGCACCATTAATATTTCGCGACAAATCAAATTGTAAATTAATTTGGCTAAGACCCATCACACTTGATGAAGTCATTTGCGTAATACCTGCAATCCGTCCTAACTGACGCTCCAAAGGTGAGGCTACAGAGGTTGCCATATTTTCCGGACTAGCGCCGGGAAGGGATGCAGAAACAGCAATCGTTGGGAAATCTACCTGCGGCAGCGATGCTATAGGCAGGCTATTGAAAGCAAAAATTCCTGCAAATCCTAAACCAATAGCCAATAAGGTTGTGGCAATCGGCCTTTGAATAAAAATGGCGGAGATCCTCATTTGCTATTCTCAGCAAATGAAGAAGTTCGGTTGCTTTTTCCTGAAATTTTATGCAATAGCCTATCAAAATAAAGATAAATAACTGGTGTAGTGTATAAAGTTAAGAGTTGGCTGACCACCAGGCCACCGATAATAGCAATCCCCAAAGGACGCCTTAACTCTGACCCCATTCCCCCGCCAATAGCGAGAGGTACAGCGCCTAACATTGACGCCAAAGTCGTCATTACAATCGGCCTGAAACGTAGTTGACAAGCTTGATAAATTGCTTCGCGCGGCTCTTTTTGAAAGACTCTTTCTTGCTCAAGAGCGAAATCTATCATCATGATTGCATTTTTCATAACAATCCCAATGAGCAAAATAATACCAATTAAAGCAATAATGCTTAAATCATTCGCTGTTAGGTACAAGGCAAGTAAAGCCCCCATTCCTGCTGAAGGCAGAGTTGATAAAATGGTAATGGGATGAATATAGCTTTCATAGAGCACGCCAAGAACAATATAGACAACAAAGATTGCTGCCAATAGCAACCAACCTTCATTATTTAGTGAGTTTTGAAATATTTGGGCAGCACCTTCAAAGCCGGTTTGAATATCAACTGGAATATTTAACTCTTTTTTAGTTTGCTCAACCACCCGAAGTGCATCGCCTAAGGAAGCCTTGGGCGCTAAATTAAAAGAAAGTGTCGCCGTTGGAAATTGGTTTTGGCGATTAATGACAATTGATCCTACTTTTTGTGCTATTTCTGTGAAGGTGGCTAGTGGAATAGAGCCGCCTGTGCTGGAATTTAAGTAAGTGCTTTGCAATCCTTTTGCCGACAGTTGCATCTGAGGTAACGCCTCAAGCACAACCCGATACTGATTGCGCTGGGTGAACATGATTGAAATTTGCCGTTGACCAAACGAATCATAGAGTACGTCATCAATCATCTGCATGGTAATACCAAGACGCGAAGCAGAATCCCTGTCCACTTTGATCATTGTTTTTAAACCAAGATTCTGTTCATCGCTTGCCACATCATTCAGTACGGGCTGCTTATCTAATTTTGCCAACAGCAAACCGCTCCATTTGCTCACATCTTTCGCATTGGGCGAACTCATAGAGTATTGAAATTGGGTGCGGCTTACGGTCGTATCTAGGGTCAAATCTTGCACAGGCTGCATATACAAGGTTGCATCGGAGATCTTAGCCAGCTTTGTTCTTAATCGCGCAATAACCTCCACAGCGCTCTCAGATCGCTCCTCAATTGGTTTTAATGTAATAAGAATACGCCCGCTATTGAGCGTCGCGTTGATCCCATCAATTCCAATAAATGAAGAAACATTTTCCACAGCAGGATCAGCTAAAACCACATCGGCCAAAGCTTTCTGCCGTTCAGACATTGCTTTAAATGAAATCGACTGCGACATTTGCGAAATACCTTGAATAACGCCGGTATCCTGAATGGGAAAAAAGCCTTTAGGAATGATGTAAAACAAAACTAAAGTCGCAAACAACGTAAAGATGGCGAGCATTAGGATTAACAATTGGTGATTTAATACCCAATCTAAGGAACCAGAGTACTTTTCAATAAGGCGATTAACCATATTGCTAGATTGACGTTCAAAGCGACTTAGTTCGTCGGGGTCTTTATTACGAAGCATACGAGCACAAAGCATGGGGGTAAGCGTTAGGGAGACAAAAGCTGAGATAAAAATGGCAATAGCTAAAGTTAAAGCAAACTCACGAAACAACCGACCTATCAAGTCACTCATAAAAAGCAAGGGAATAAGGACTGCAACTAAGGAAAAGGTTAAAGACAAAATGGTGAAGCTTATTTGCTTTGCTCCTTTTAGCGCTGCATTTAAAGGAGTTTCCCCATTTTCAAGATAGCGCACGATATTTTCAACCATGACAATCGCATCATCAACCACAAAACCTGTAGCAATGGTTAAAGCCATGAGCGTAAGATTATTTAAACTAAAACCAAAAAGATACATTGTGCCAAAGGTGCCTATCAGAGAAATCGGTACGGCAATACTGGGAATCAGCGTTGCTGGGAGATTACGCAAAAAAAGAAAGATAACCATCACAACTAAGCAAATTGAGAGCAACAATTCAAACTGCACATCACGCACAGAAGCTCGAATAGTGATCGTGCGATCTGTTAGCACTTTAATTTCAATGGCCTTAGGCAGTACCTCTCGCAATTGTCCTAGTAAGCGGTGTACGCGGTCTGCTACCTCAATGACATTCGCACCAGGCTGGCGTTGGATATTTAAAATAATTGCAGGTTCATTATTCATCCATGCCGCTTGTCTGACATTTTCAGCACCATCGATTACCTTCGCTACATCTTCCAAGCGGACAGGGCTATTATTACGATAGCTAATAATAATAGGCTTGTATTCATCACTGGATAAAAGTTGGTCATTTGCGTTAATTGTATAGGCAAGACGAGGGCCATCAAAACTTCCTTTGGCGGAATTTACGTTAGCGCGGCTAATTGCCGTGCGGACATCTTCCATCGTTATTCCATAGGAAGCCACGGCATCTGTATTGATCTGAACACGAACAGCGGGACGCTGTCCACCGCTTATACTGACCAAACCAACACCCACCAATTGAGAAAATTTAGGTACTAGACGAGTATCTGCATAATCTTCTACCTGTGGTAGGGGCAGTGTCTTTGAGGTCAAAGCCAAAGTGATAATCGGTGTATCTGCGGGATTTACCTTGTTATAAATAGGGGGATTAGGCAGATTAATCGGCAAATAATTAGACGCTGCATTGATAGCAGCTTGCACGTCCTGTTCAGCCTCATCCAGCTTCGATTCCAACACAAATTGCAAATTAATAATCGAAGCGCCACTTGAGCTTGTCGAGGCCATTTTAGCTAAACCTGGCATTTGACCAAATTGTCGTTCCAGAGGCGAAGTGACTGAGGAAGCCATCACTTCAGGACTAGCACCTGGATAAAAAGTAGAGACTTGAATGGTTGGGTATTCAATTTCTGGTAATGATGAAACGGGCAATAATTGGAAAGCTAAGACCCCAACTAACAAAATAGCAAGCATTAATAAAGAAGTTGCGATCGCTCGTTGGATAAACGGGGCGGAGATGTTCATAATTCTTTAATTCCCCGTATTTTTTTTCTCAATTATGGCGCTCTCTGCGATTTTTACTTTAGCGCCATTAACCAATTGATCAGCGCCACTAACTACTACCTGCTGCCCCTGTGTTAATCCGCTCAAAACAACGGTGTGGTCATTAAAAGTTGGTCCGGTTTTGATGGCCCTTACACCCACGGTATAATCAGGATTTAATAAATAAACAAAATCTCCTTGAGAACCGCGCTGGATGGCTGCTGTCGCCACTACAGTTGCATTTTTCAAAATAGTTACCAAGAGCCTGATATTGACAAATTGATTGGCAAAGAGCGTATTCGTATTTTCCTTATTGTCAAAGATGGCTCGTAATCTAAGTGTTCCTGTTGTTGTATCAATTTGGTTATCGAGTGTCAGTAGCCGACCTGTTGCTAACAATTTATTTTGCTGGCGATCGAAGGCTTCAACTTTAATGTCTTTATTAGTCAAAGCCTGTGGCAAAATTTTAGGGACATCGTCTTCAGGAATAGTAAAAATGACAGTAATCGGGTTTAACGTAGTAATCACCACAATTCCAGTTGTATCAGCTGTCTGAACAAAATTGCCAGGATCAACTAAGCGCAAACCGACTCGACCATCAATGGGTGAAATTATCCGGGTATACACCAAATTAACCCGGGTACTTTGAATCAAGCCCATATCAGTTGCCACAGTGCCTTGATATTGCTTTACCAGCGATTCTTGTGTTGCTAGGGTTTGCTGCGAAACAGAGTCTTGCTTCCATAGAAGTTGGTAGCGCTTAAGATCAACCTCAGCATTGGCAAGCAAGGCTTGGTCACGAACCAATTGACCCTGGTATTGAACCAGCTGAGCTAATAGGAGCCTATCATCGATTTCGGCAAGCAAATCCCCTTTTTTTACTAATTGCCCTTCCTCAAAAAGAACCTTCATGATTAAGCCGTTGATCTGTGTTTTTACTGTAACGGTATTGATGGCTTTCACATTGCCAATTGCCGAAATATAAATAGGGACATTTTGTTTTTGGACTACAGATAAGGCAACGGGGGTTGGTTTTTTTTTCTCAACAGGCTTAGTAGTGCGGCTTTTGATAAAATAAATCGTCAAAAAAATAGCTAATAGCAATAACAACAACCAAAAACCAAAGCGGCGCTTAGATCGGGGCGGTTGATTCGGAACAGTCTCATCCGAAGTTAAAGGCGGCTCTGTCATCTCTATTTATAATCCTTCACTCATTCATCTTATATTGCCTTGTATTTAAATGAATTTATAGAGTTTAACTTTGAAATTAATCCAGCTTATACTGTTTATCCACTTCAAAATAAAGGCTTCTAAATGATTTATCCCACTATTCTTGAAACGATAGGCCGAACTCCTGTAGTAAAAATTAATCGGATTGGTAAAAATCTTGCCTGTGAACTCTACGCGAAATGCGAATTTTTCAACCCCGGTGGTTCGGTTAAAGATCGCATTGGTTTTGAAATGGTAAAAAATGCGGAGTTGGAAGGGCGAATCAAACCTGGTGACACTTTGATAGAACCCACTTCCGGCAACACGGGAATCGGTATTGCCTTAGCCGGAGCGGTGAAAGGTTATAAAGTCATTATTACCATGCCCCATAAAATGAGTCAGGAAAAACAAGTCGTCCTTGAACGTTTAGGCGCGATTATTTATCGCACACCTACTGAAGCCGCCTCAAGTGATTACGACAGCCATATATCTTTAGCCAAACGATTGCAAAGTGAAATCCCCAATTCGCATATCCTTGATCAATATGCAAATCCCGATAATCCGGGCGCTCACTATAATGGCACTGCTCAAGAAATCATCGATGATTTCGGTAAAGATTTACACATGATTGTAGCCACCGTCGGTACTGGCGGGACAATAACAGGGATAGCGAAGCGCTTAAAAGAATACAATCCCGCAATCAAAATCATTGGGGTTGATCCCATTGGTTCTATTCTCGGTGGCGGCAACGAGATTAAGCCCTACCTCGTTGAAGGGATTGGCTATGATTTTTTCCCAGACGTACTGGATAATAATCTCGTTGATCAATATATCAAATCAAATGATGCCGACTCCTTTCGAGTGGCAAGACAATTAATGCAGGAAGAAGGCTTATTAGTTGGCGGTTCCTCTGGAGCTGCGATGTGGGCTGCTTTAGAGGCCGCAAGCTCTTTGCAAGCAGATCAAAAATGCTTGGTTATTTTGCCTGACTCTATTCGGAATTACATGTCTAAGCATGCAAGTGATGAGTGGATGAAGGAGCAGGGGCTTCTTTAATCTGCATCTGATCTTTGTACATCAATTAATTTCAACCATTAAGTAATAAAATATGAATAATAATATGATTTTTGATGATTATTAAAACGATGGAACCTTATAATAGATGGCAAACCATCATCACGCACAGCAGCCAATGACAAGTTCATGTAGTTGCTGATTGTGCACAATTAGCAACTACATCGATTATTGAAATGGCTCCTTGCTTATGCTGGTTTATCGGCAGCTTGGTCATTAGAGGATGGTGATTCACCAGATCTATTTTTGCAAAATAACTTATAATGCAGAAAATGAACAAGGAGACAGAATACAAGGTGAAAACACATCCGTAGAAAGATTTATCTTTGAAAAAACAGCGCAAAATCCTTATCTGGAAGAAGAAATTGAATATCATCAAAATACAGCAATAATCTCATCACTTGTCGATATTGCTTTTACAGCAAAACTCAAACCTGAGTATTATGTGGATGCCACGCTTAATATGGAGAATGTCTCTGAATCCAAAAAGGAAAAAATCTGTAATGAGCTAACATCATTTAAAATCCCCCATCGTTTATGTTTGTTTGGCGAGAAAAAACTTCTCGTTATACCAAATGTTAATGTTCGGGAATCAGTGGAACCCTATCTTCCAAGTTTGCAGAAAAAAATATAAATCTGCCAAGGCAAGAGCGAGGTTGCCTCACCTCGTTCTTTTCTCGTAACAATTCAGGCAAATGCAACTTTTTTTATTTGAAAAAATTTCCTGCATCTTGATGCGAGTGGAGTGCAACACATTAAAAACTTAGGACGAGAATACGAGCTGAAAGAAATTTTTAATGCAAATCTCCTGATCGCGGGTATATCGGTCAACTAAGTATATCTATTTTAGAAAAAAGTCTGCACTGATTTTAAATTTCCTTTTTAATTCCGATATGTGTTTTTTTCCTAACCCTCTTTCACCATTAAGGAACTTTGAAACATTTGCTTGGCCACCAAATATAGGGGCTAGATCTTTCTGATGAAGATTATTAATTTCCATCAAATATTTGACCATCTCCACATCACTTACATTTTCACCAATTAATGGAAAATGCTCATTATCATATTGTTCTAAATTTTCACCAATAATTTGCATTGCCAAAGCTAAGGGATGATTTTCATTATCGCGAACCTCATCCATTAATCGATCTAGAGTATTTTCAAGATATTTATAGTCTCTATCGCTAGTCGGTTTTTTAAACACAACTAATGGTAAATGAAATTTATGTTTGGTCTTTTGATCCACATAGTCTATTGCTAGTGCAGTCATAAATCACCTCGCTTTAATTTTTCCCTATTAATGGGTTTATTACACTCAGCATGTGTCCATATTGTTCTTATATAACAAGTTTGAGTGTTGTAGTGTATCGCTGTCACTAAACGATAATTATTACCACCAACATTAAATATAGTGTAGCCATAAACAGGATCAACACTATTAAACAATTGCCTCAGTTCAAAAATATTAGAAGCTTTCGTTTCTAATATTTTGTAATACCATTCTGTAAGCGGAATTTCCGATTGGTTATTACTTAAGTAATAGTCACGAAGTTTTTTCTTAGAAATAATCCGCAAGATAGCTTTATCCGATAGTAATATAATTCATTATATGTCATTATGATATACATGTCAAATTGACATATTATTAGTTTTTTTTATTTCGATAAATATCAATAGAGTACTGTTAAGTATGGGTTAATAATTATTATATATAATTTAAGAATTAGATCAGGGGGATTTTGATGCAAGTAAAGACTGAAACTAATATTCTTGATCAAGGTTTAATTTTACACACTTTAATTGGGAATAATCAGAGTGTGTATGCATTTTACGCAGTAAGTAAAGAAAATAGTTCAAGGTATTACATAAATCTAAAGTCTGAAAATGGGGAATCATTAGGTGAAATGGATGTTTTAATTGTTGATGCACACCACGACATTACTACCTTCATGCACCCCTATAAAAACCTTAAATACCTATATATAAAAAATATGGAGAACAATTCTCGACATAAACATGTTGGATATGCGCTTCATGAATATGCTTTTAGGATGGCTGTAGCACATGGTGCAGAAGGTCGTATTAGGTTTGCTGCTGTAAGAGATACACATATATTTCACTACAAAAATGGATTCTTATTGGAAGGAGACAGAGATGCATCCTTTATTAACTATTACTTAAGTATGGCCGAAGAGATGTTAAAATCCGGAAAATCTTCTAAAGATTTAGGTTCACATGACTTATATCTCCCTACCAAATATATCAATGAAAAATATAAAAAATACAGATTAGAAGAGCTATTAGTTCCTTCAGAGGAAAGGCTTGGGGAAACAGATAAGATTAGTTTTGCAGAAAAAATTAATTTTGAAATTCAACATAAGAGCGTCGCTATTGAATTTATTATAGGACTTTATAAAGGTTTTATACCTCCAACGCCTATTAACAATAGGAACTATTCAAAAAAGTTTTTTAAAGAGTATAGAGCCGATTGTCAATTTAGTAAGGACATAATAGAAACTGGGCTAGAAGGTCTAATTCAGGAACTTCCTCTCGATACCGAAGAGAAGCAACTTAAATTTGATCTCATTTTAGTAGGGGTTATAATTTTAGTTATGACCTTTCAGGATCATCAATATGGCAAGCAATCTATTTTCAATAATGAATATTTATTCCCTCAAATAACTTTTAATCAAATTACGGATAAATGCTCTGACGATATGACATTAATTGAGTTGATACTCAGTCTGGGAGAAGATGCTTTGCTTAAGAAAACACTTTCATTGGATGGTATCCTTAAGCCAAACGCTTTTTATGGATTACAAGCTATTTCAGAGTTCCCAAATTTCATAAATAAATATGATGCCATTAATAAAATAATCTAATAAAAATAGAAGTTCGAGCGGGCTAATAGAGAGTATTCATTTAACTG
>JACCWL010000186.1 GCA_013697645.1 Tatlockia sp.
GCAATCTTTGCCTTTTCTGATGGGCTATATTTCTTACGCTTTACACTCATCTTGCCTCCTTGGGCTGGGCAAGAATTATATATTAATTACCCTACTTTCTGGTCTAAATTTCTTGACCCACTATATATCTGGGGCATTGTGTACTAATTTTAACTTACCGTTTTGTTTGCCTTCAATTATACCTTCTGGTTCAGAAACCAGCTGTTGAGAAAGCTTACGTCCATCCAGGAATCCAGTGTTATAAGCAATTTTGTATATATCGAGAGAATGCAATTGGTCTATGAGTGTAGGTGTGTTGCAAATTTCCTTTCCACTTAATACCTTTTCAGAATAAAAATTTTTAATTCTATAATTATTATTTCTTATGCATTCAGATATATGATACATTTTTTTACGCTCAGATTGTTCTCTTTCTGTATGTGCTATATCAACTAAATCATGTGGGTTTATGCTAAATAAAATTTGTTTATAGGATGTAATATCTTGATATGAAAACACAGGAAAAGTAGGTTCACCAAAGGTTTTAAATCTATAATCAATACTCCTTTTTTGTTCATTGTAGATTTTATTATCTAACGAAAGAGTATATCTTGGTTTGATATCAGTTAGCCATTTTAGAATTCGTAGAAATTTCATTAGTTACATCCCAGATAACAGATTTTGAATGATGATTTCCTTGCTCAAAATAGTGTATTTTATAACCCACTAAATTTTCAATATCAAGGGTAGTACTTCCTTTTTTAAATTGGAAACAAGTTGCAGGAGCAGATTCAATTTTTACATTATTATGATGTATTAGATAATCGCCGTGAACATGGCCACAGATAGCGAGTTCTACATTAGAATTACGAATATTTTTCCATAATTCTTCTTGATTATTTATAATATATTTGTCAATCAAAGGAGTATCTACAGAAACGGGATGATGATGCATTATAAGAGCAATTTTCTTGTTAAATAACGCTCCATTTTCAATGCCATTTTTAATTGAAATAAAATCATCTTGATTAATAAAACCATTAATTTCACCTTCTAATTGAGTGTTTAAAAATATAAATATCCAATGCTTAAGTTCAAGTTGTTTCATCCGAAAAAAAAAGGAAGATTTACTAAAAGTAGCGTCCATTAAATTAAGGTTATCATGATTTCCAGGAATCCAAATTACTGGAATTTGAAAGGGTTTAAAGGCATTTAATAAGTATTGATATGAACCCTGAGATTCATCTTGTGAAAGATCACCTGTTAACAAGATTAAGTCAGTATCATGGAGCTCATGTTTGTAAATATGATCAATTACTTTATCAAAAGTTTTATTGCAATTAACCCCAAACAAAAGGGAATCATTAGAGAACAGGTGAGTATCTGTTAGCTGGATTATTTTAACACAGTCTTTCTTATTAATATTATTTACCATATCGATTCTCGCCTTGTGAAAAAGTGTTAAATACTTTTAAAGGATTGTAAGAAATGCCATAGTCATAAAAATCAATTTTCTCAATACGTTTAATAAATCTAGTTAATGTTGCGGCAAATGGAAAAAGAAGAATAGCGATTGCCATTTTATAAATCCATGTATTGATTGCGATAGAACATATCTCATTTAACGAATAGATTCCGTATAGGTTTATTGGGTAGGCTATAGAAACAAGTAGTGCGGTTGCAATAGCAGTTGATAAAAAGAACCGTAGAAAAAATAATCTACCACAATAATATATTTTTAATTTAGACATTATAAAATCATTTATAAAATATGAACTTATGACAGAAAGCGTGGAGGCAATCAGAACATGCCACATATTTTTATAAAGAGAAATGTATAAGAAATAAACTGTATCACCTACAGGTGATGGAAAAAAAACGAATATATTGATGAAGAATATAAAAAATGCTTGACAGATCAACTGTGTCCAAATAATTCTTCCTGATAATTCAAAACCGTACGCTTCGGTTAATACTCCTGCAAAGAGAAAACAGATGGGGTAAATAATACCACTGGCGGAGAAATTATAGCCATATATGGATATAACTTTATAGGCCAGAACAACACAAGTTAATTGCACGGTTATCATTAAACCAACCAGCGGCCCGTATAATCTGAATTTTTGCATTTTATCTATCTAACTACTATGAAAATTCTGAATGGCAGAAACAACTACCCCGTGAATTATAAAATTGTCACCTTTCACAAAACTTTCGGCCAAAGTATCAGCTACAGGTCTAAAGAAATAAGAATTACCTTGAATGAATACTCTTCTAAAGCATAAATTTTGTTCATTAAAATCAACCAAAACTATATCTCCATCTTGTGGATTAATATTCCTATCTAAAATAAAAATGCTCCCTTTTTCAAAAAATGGAGACATTGCATTCGTAGTAATTTTTATAGCAACACAGGAATCTGGATTGCTTGTAATAGCTACTACAACCGATTCTCTAGGGGTTTTAATTTGATTTATAAAATCTTTAAAATCACTCAAAGAGAGTAGGTGGATATTTGAAAGCTTTTCTTGATTTGGGACATTTTTTGATAAATCAACCTCAGTTAATTGGCTAACTAGGACATTAAAGAAGGCTGCTAAGGTAACCAGGGTAGAATAGGTTGGATTCCCAATTCCTCTTCTTAGCTTATTAATCGTAGTTACCCCAATCTCAGTTTGACTACTCAATAAAGCTGAGTCAATTGATCTGGAGTCCATGAGCTGGCATAAATTATTTGAAAGTATTGTCAGATCAACACTCTCTTCTAAAGTATTTGAATTGAAATATATTGACATGTTCTCACTACAAGGTTATAAGGTCATTTTAAAGTTCATTTATTCACTATAATGTTTTTTTGTTAATATAGCGAAATATTTGGTTACCAAACTGTCTTTAGGACACCAAAGAAAACACAATATCATATTGGGGTTTATTTTTGAACATAATAAAACAGTTTATTAATGGGATAATAACGAATCATTACTTTAAGGAGAAAAGCAAGATGCTAATTTTAACAAGGCGCGAAGGAGAAGTGATGACTATTGGTGAGGATATCACCATTATTGTTAAACACATTAGGGGAAATCAGGTAGGACTTGGTATCAATGCACCCA
>JACCWL010000057.1 GCA_013697645.1 Tatlockia sp.
GCCTTCTTGTTGTTTTATTTTTTCTGTCAGTAAAATTGAGCTTTGGAAAAACACCTGTTCATCATCTGCAGCATGCAAAACTAACATAGGAGGGAAGAGAGACAAATCACCATAATGCACCGAAACCTCACTATTTAATTTAGAACAAACACTAGGATTATCCGTTGCAGAAATAGAGGGGCCGGCTTGATTTTCGTTTGCACGGGACTTTAATCCAAGTTGAGACTGTGCTTCTAGCTCTTGATAGAACTCCCATTGACAATCCTCTATAGAATCGCCTTCCTTCCATATTTTAAAGGCCCGCCAAAATCTGTTGATGCCGTAATCGTAGGTTCCAGCAATGTTGGAGATAGCTTCAATTTTTTGATTTAATTCAGGGAAATACTGTAAGGTCCGAAGAAGATGATGACAGCCCAAGCTATGTGCTACTACATTAATTTTTTTACCAGGATGTAACTCAGCTACATGGTTAATAACGTCCTTAACATCGTAGGCGTAGTTCCTTGTAAATTCATTTAATCCCGATGTCATACATTTATTCAGACTTAAAAGTTCTAAATTTTCAGGAATAATCGCAGGGTCGAAGCCAAGTGGCCATTGAGACTCCCACATATACATACCGCTCCCTTCTATTTCGGGTATATAAACTGTATGTCCTTTTTGCGTAAAATAGTGGGTAAAGTCACTGAATTGTTCTTGATTGACAATAGAAGGGCCACCATGAAAAAAAATAATCGGATTTTTTTCCTGCTCACCACAACCGTATTTTTTTAAATAAACTGCATTCCTCGTCACTTGACCCTCTTCCCCTTCATAGTGATGAGGAATAGAAGTAGCTATGATGATATGTTCGATTTGATTAGGTGAGGATGATCTGTCCTGACGTGTTTGCATTGCAACTCCAAATAGCTATGATTTTTATAATAATTTTTTTTAAAGGAAATAAAATAAGGCGTATTATGATCAATTTTTGGATAATTTGTCAAATCTTAGGTTAAAGGGTCTTGGATAAGTTTTGTATAAGATTGCGTTTAAAAGATGCGGCATCTTTACTTCTAATTAAATTATTTTCAATTTCTGCTTTAAGTTTCAATTTTATTTTTTTCATGATTTAATTTCAATCAATTATTGCTCAAGGTTGGGAGAGGGAGTGAGGGGAGACGCAGCAACTCCAGGTGACTATAGAAATATCCAAAATTATGTTGTGAATTCCAAAACAAAGGAAGTTATTTATACGCCACCTGCCGTGTTCGAAGCACCCCAACTAATGCACGAATTAATCGACTGGATAAACCTTGAGACTGAAATTCATCCCGTTTTAATGTCGGGTATCGCGCAATTTCAGCTGGTACACATTCATCCTTTTTTAGATGGAAATGGCAGAACAGCACGTTTATTATCAACACTCTGTTTATACCAACGAGGATATGATTTCAAAAAATTATTTACTATTAGTGAATATTACGACCGCAATAGAACAGATTATTATGAGGCGATTCAAAGCGTCCGTGAACAAATATGGATATGACGAAATGGGTAGAATACTTTGTCTGCGGATTATCAATTCAATTACAAGAATTGAAAAAAATCGGTAAACAGGCGATAGAACAAGATCTTTTGGCAAGGCAATATCATTTATCTAATAGGCAAAAATTAGCAATCGAATATATTGCCAAACATGGTGGCATTACCATTCAACAGTTTGAAGCTATTTGTCCTGACGTGACGCGCAGAACCCTACAACGCGAGCTGAAAGAACTAATCAATAAAAATATTTTATCCACTACAGGCGCCACAAGTAATTTGATTTATGAAATGAAGTCAATAGTAAACCAGACTAACGGCTAAGGATGTTATTTATAATGAAACCAATTTTACTAGATTTACCGATGCCTATTACAACTCCACGGCTTCTTTTAAGACCCCCTCAATCTGGAGATGGTATTGCGCTTAATGCAGCAGTTTTAGAGTCGTATGATAATATACGTCACACCATGCCTTGGGCTAAAGAAAGACCATCATTGGAGGAATCTGAAGAATTTGTTCGGCAGTCTGCTGCAAATTGGATTCTTAAAAAAAATGATGAACCTTATCTACCGCTATTAATTTTTTCTAAAAAAGATAATATTCTCATTGGCGCAACAGGCTATCATCACATTATATGGGAAGTGCCTTGTTTAGAAACAGGTTATTGGATTCGAACGCAATACTCAGGAAAAGGTTACATGACTGAAGCTGTAAATGCGATAACTCAGTATGCTATTAAGCAGCTTAAAATGAAACGCGTGGCAATAACCTGCGATATAGACAATGTTCGCAGCAAAAAAATTCCTCAGAGATTAGGATTTCAGCTTGAGGGCACTCTCAAGTCCAATAGATTAAAATCTTTAACTGATGAGGTTAGCGATACTGTAATTTTTGCGAGATATGATGTAAACAACTTACCAACTTTGACTGTATCTTGGGGAAAGAATGAATAAACCACTTGTTATAATTACCGGCGCAAGCTCTGGTATTGGTGCCGCCATCGCAAATGAGTTCGCTTCTCTTGGTTACTCATTGGGGTTGATTTCAAGAAATTTAAAAGCAATGCAAGAGTTGCGGCTGCCAAATACAATATGCATTGCTGCTGATGTAACGGATTATGACGATTTAAAGAACGCTATTAAAACTGTTGAAGAAAAGTTTAGTGCTGTTGATTGTTTGGTTAATAATGCAGGCTATATGCAATTTGGCGATTTTTCTACTCTTACGCATGATTCCCATGAACGCACAGTTAAAACGAATTTTATGGGTGTTATGAATGGGATTGAGGTTGTGCTACCAGGTATGCGCGAAAGAAAAAGAGGCACGATTATCAATATTAGCTCTCTATCAGACCGTAACGCTAGACCCTTAGTCCCTGTTCATGCAGCGACCAAAGCAGCCGTCAAAAGTTTAAGCGAGTCGCTTCAAATGGCTAATGCAAAGTATGGAATACGGATTTGTAATATTGCTCCTGCAAAAGTGCAAACGCCTATGGTGACAAAAAATGTTCCAGACAATCACATTATGAATGTTGAGCATGTAGCAAATACCGTCAGATGGATTTACGAACAACCTCAAAAAATTTGCATACGCGACATTGTAATCGCTGCTACTTTCTACGAAGCTTAAAGAATTATTTATTTTAGGATATAAGTAAGATGACCGCTCTCTGCAGTAGGATTTTGGGGGCTTTTGTTGCACATTATTGGATGCAGGATAAATAAAAAGGCCTTTATTTCAGGCCTATAAGATGGTTTGGAATTCTTAGGTATTCAATATGGTGGGGCGGCGTCCATAACATTGGATATCTAATTGATTGATAATGAATAATTATTTCAATGTGGTTTTTGAAAAAGCCCCCAAATAGGCCCCTGTTTGGGCGGGTTATTCTTGGAATTGAACCAAATTCCACATTTCTACATTTCTACAAAAACAAAATTAAACACAGGTGCCTCATTCATGGAGCTTTATTTAGGATAGAGCATTTCAGCAACCAAACAACATATCAGTCTGTGATCCTCAACATGAAAAATTGATGGGTCAATACTATCCTGTTTTCCAATAAAAAATAACCATCCTTTCTGCTTACCTCCACGTTTATCCGCTTCTATAGCTTCTAATCTGGCAATTTAAAATGTTCTTTTGTTCGCGAACCCGAACACCTGTGGTGAATATATCAAATAAATTTAAAGTTTACAAAAATATAGTATATAATTATAAATGTAAACTATGAGGATTGATCAATGTTAGGTAATCGAATTCAAAGAGCACGAAAAGCATCAGGCTTGTCTCTACGTAATTTAGGAGAGCAAATTGCACTGAGCCATGCTGCCGTTAAGAAATACGAAGATAATGAGGTGACTCCTTCCTCAGACGTTCTTATCAAGCTGGCGAAGGCACTTCACGTCAAAGTGGAGTATTTTTTTAGACCTGAACGTTTTACTTTGAAAAACATCCAATATCGGAAACACGCTGATATGCCCACGCGCCAGCTTGAAGAGATAAGTGCAATAGTATTAGATCAAATTGAACGCCGTGTTGAACTTGAAGGTTTATTCCCAACTCCACCAGTGCAACCATTTTCAATTAAGAATTTACCTAAAATAATCAATCATTTTGATGATATTGAAAAGTTAGCCGATCAGATCCGCAGACAATGGAATTTAGGCTCTGATCCTATTCCTGATTTAATCGATATATTTGAAGAGAACGGTATAAAAATATTTCAAATTGATAATGAAAAATATCCAAAAATTGATGGGCTTTATGTAAAGGTCAATGAAATGCCTATTTTCGTTGTTAGTAATCAAAGCCCCGGTGATAGGCAACGATTTACTTTAGCGCATGAACTAGGTCATCTTCTTTTAGATAGCCGTCTTGATGATAGTTTAGATATTGAGAGTTGCAGCAATAGATTTGCAGGGGCATTTCTATTACCAAGACAGTCTCTTATAAACGTTTTAGGAATACACCGAAATTCGATTGAACCACGTGAGCTAAGTTTGTTGAAGCAAGAATTTGGGATTAGCATGACTAGTATTTTGCACCGCGTGGAAGAAACTGGAATTATCTCTAATAATATTTATCGCCAAATACGTGCGGAATTTAATGATCGTGGATGGTCAAAAAAAGAACCAGGTGAACAATACCCAAAAGAAATAGCTCACATTTTTGAACAAATGATTTTTCATGCACTTGCCGAACAATATATTGGTGAATCTAAAGCCGCTGAACTAATGAATATTCCGGTTGAATCATTTAGGTCTTTGCGTGCTATGGAGAGCCAAGATGTTGCTTGTTATCAGTGATGCATGCGTATTAATTGATATTGAGCGTAGCGATTTAACGAGCGCGATGTTTAGCTTGTCATACCAATTCGCAGTACCCGATACCCTATTTTCTGAAGAGCTGGAAGAACGGCATGCTCACCTATCGAAGCTTGGATTAATATGTAAAACAATGAGTGGTGATTTAGTTGCAGAAGCTTACAGTCTTCATCAAAAATATGTGAGACCAAGTGTTAACGATATGCTTGTACTAATACTTGCTAAACATGAAGGTTGCCAGTTGTTAACGGGTGATAAAGCTCTGCGTGATGCAGCCAAAGACTTGAATGTTGAAGTACATGGCACCATAGGGCTTGTTAAACAGATGCTTGACGACAAAAAAATTACCGTTGAAGTTGCACGAGTTGCTTTTCAGCGAATGAGAGATTCTGGCAGTCGATTACCTTGGAGTGAGGTGGAGAAGTTATTAACTAACACCCCGTAATGATTTTACCTTCAAAGCTATTCCCTTTCTATTAGCTATACTTTTCTACATAGCAACTTGGATGTTACATTGGAAGGGAAAACAATGACAGCTTCAAAGTTCACCAAATCAAAATTCAGACTGGCATGTGAATGCCCCACAAAACTATTACGTTGATAAACCGCAATATGTCAATCAACTGATACTTCTGTTACTTATTTATTTGGAATTTAAATAGATGGGGTTTATTGAAGCTGTTTCGCCTTAGAAATAACATTTAAAAACTTAACCCATTTGTCATAACCTAATAATTGTTGATCTCGAGCTAGCCAAAACTCTATGCCTTTCTGTTTGTTGAGCATGCATCTCAAAGTTATTGGTTCACCGGCTAAAATGGTAATTTGCTTGCCTAAACCCCTTAAAAGAGTTTATCAGCAGCGTATCTATCTCCCTCTAAAGTTTGCTCATCTTACCGTGATCGTTGGTATTCAATGCATTAAGAAAGATAGCGAAAAACTTTGCGCTCTGAAGAGCCTTGAAATACCAGCGAATAAGCGGCATGATTGGAGTATAAATTTCACGCCATTGATTATTATGTATAATCCCAAAATCCTCTAATTAAGGACAAGAAGAAATCGGGATGCAGTTGAATTTATCATTTATAGGAGATTTTTGGTGAAATTAAAAATTATAAAAACCATTCCGTTAGTATTATTAACACTATCTATTTCTAGCTTTGCTGGCCATTTAAACAATCTTATTTGCCCAAAAGCCAGCGATATTGCACTATTTTGTCAGAACATCAAAGGCACAATGAATTATGTAATTCCCCCTTATGGTATGGTAACTTTTACAAGTAGAGGAGTTGCACCGACTGAGTTCTTAGTTGCCGATGCTAGCCGTATTTATAATCCGAGGTTAGATAGTAGTGCAATACAGTGTATTTACGATAATGGCTGCTCTTTTAGCACCGTAGCTACTAACTTTAAGCCCACATGATACCCATTAGGTACTCCTGTCGGTTCTCCAGGTTGTAGTTGGATTAATGGCCCGAATATCAGCAGAGGTTTTTATAATTGTAACCCTCCTATTGAACAATGTACTTTTGAACCTTCGGGGATCTAATTAGTCCCTGGCGCTAAATGGCTTCACTTTTATCATCGAAAAAATTGAACTCAATCACTCTATTTATTTTTTTGAGACAAAGATGCTATTGATACGACCCGATGAATATGGTCGTGATACATTGGCCTAGCGCGCCTGAACTTATATATGCTCATCCGGAATTGCAATATGTTTTAATGAAGTGAGGTTTGCATTTGTATATCCGGCAATTTGAGTAATAAATTAACTTTTTCCAAATGGTATTCTGTGACCTGTATACTGATTTTTGGGAGCTCATAAACCTGATGTCGATGATGGTCTTCCTTCAGCTATTTTCATTGGCTTTCTTGAACGCTTAATCGAGTTTTTTAATATTCCAGGATCAATCGTATTGGTTAATTGCCGACGTGCTTCATCCCGAGCATCTCTGGAAGCAGCTAAACTCTCATCGGGAAGTGCACCAAAAGAGAGCTTTTTCTCAACACCCGAAAATCGATACTTTCCACAGTTTTGAACCATTGAGATTCACTAATAAATATAAACCTGTCTCATTAGCCTTTTTGTTAGGCTTCTCTTTAGGTTTAGCACTCTTTATTTACAACAGTTAGGATCATGGGGGCCTCGTCTTTTTTCAATAATATAAAGCCCTTAAATAAGCCCCACTTTTCTGTAGTCTCTTGGATTTTTTCATGAATTTTATTGGACGAAGGATAAATAAAAAGGCCCGTTATCAAGGCCTATAGGTTGTTTTTAGATATCTTGGATATTGAATATGACGGCGACTATTTAATTGATTAATCAAGTAGTTGTATTTAAATAATTATTTGTGAATCCATCAAAAATATACCCCCAGTAGCTATTAGTGTAAATAAGAAATCACTCTTTTGCTTAAATCCGCAATCACCTTAATAGCCTTATCATAATCAGCAGCTGAATCAGGATTGAACACCATATTTTCAATAAAATCTTGGTAGCGCTCTCGCCATAAGGATTTAGTACGTAGAAGCTCGAGCGAGCGGTTAATATCCTCCGCAGGGTTAGCTGCATATTCAGGATTTTGATTTTTAAATTGCTGTGCGTCGCCTAAGACAACATCTTTAGCCAACATCAGAAACTCGTCAGGAATAGGCTCAGCTAATTCGATAGCATTGAGATCATAAACGTGACGAATCAAAGATTGGTCATCGTGATGGCGTCCTCGTTCAATAGCGATGATGCGTCGAGTTAAGCCTACCCATTTTTCAATGGCTGTTTCATGAACAGCAACGCAATGAGTTTGGCTTTGGGGGAAGAAGCTTAAACTGGGCAAAGTGTCTTCCATCAAAGTTTTTACAGAGCGAGTCACCACATCACAGCGAATATTTGATAAAGTGAACTCAAACAGTATATGAGGTCTTAAAGTAGCATTCTGAGTAAATGCCGAAGGATAAAAAAATTCAACTCGAGAATATTTCCCCTCATTACGCACCGCTGGATCTCTTGCTGTAAGGTTAGGAATGACGAAGTTTGATTGCAGCTCAAGCCGAAAAGCTTTCAGCTCTTTCAACATATGCGATTTACTAAAATCATCTGCGGCAGATTTACGCTGTATTTTAAAATCCACATCCTCCGACATGCGTTGCACGATTTTGTGCGCTTTAGCCAGACAAGTGCCTCCACAAAAGACCAAACGGAAGTATTCATTTTCGATGCCGGAAAGAGCCTGGATCACTTGGGTGACATAATAATCTTTTTCAATAACCGATTCAGGCAAATCTAAAGCGTTGGCAGTGGCTTCAACATATTGAAACATGGAACTATCGAGCATTAATTTTTTTCTCCATAACTAATTTTCTTTTGCCAAAAGACAACGTTCCTCGATAGCGGCTTTTTAATCGGACAGACGTACGGACAGGAACTTGCGTTGTGAGGCCAGCATTATACTCTTGAGCGGCCGTGCTCAATTCCCATTGAATGCCTTTTTTAGTTAAAGCTTCTTTACAGGCTTGATCAAACCCGCCTTGAATAAGAGGTATATTGAGAACGTCTGATAAGTATGCTTTTGCATAAACCCCAGCACCAATTTTGACTAGCTTGTTGTCATCCATCAAAGCCTTAAAAACACGACTTATTTGACGATAAGAGCCGAGATCCTTAAAATCGTCGCGTAGCACGACATGCCCACGAATCTTTCTGAGGCGGCTAAGTGCTTTATATTCTATGCTGTCTTTATATTTTACTGTCATGGCAATTCGCCTATTTAGGACTTATTTTAATTATAGCACACACTTATAAAACGTCAATTTAGGACGCATTTACCCGCGCCGCATTTTTGGTTAAATACAAATCAACTAGAGCACGGATAGCCATTAATGCATGACCAAAAACACTAGTTTAAAGCAAGGTGAAATGGTACATATAATTTATTTTGAAATTAATGGGTTATTTAGCTGCTTTTATGGGTTTTTGGCCGCCAAAGTGGTGATGGCAAAAAAATATACTGCAAATGGCCTTTATTGCTGGAATCCCGGCCGACCCTCCATTTGAAAGAAATGAGATAAAAGCAATCCCTGATGGTACAAAAC
>JACCWL010000204.1 GCA_013697645.1 Tatlockia sp.
CGGAGATCTTTGTCTTTAAACTTGACAACTCACATGGTAGCCTGGTTAGCGCTAACGCGCTAACCAGGCTACGTTAGATTGAACACATGATTTATTCAGATTCGTAGGTCGGGCCCCTGGCCCGACATTACCTATCTACACCGCTATAAGCTCAACAGGCATTGTTTTAGGCAGCTTATCCCACAGACTCACAACATAGCCCCCGCCTCCTGAACCCGTCGGTTTGACCGCTAAGGCGCCCATATTCTCTAACATTTGCATATGCTGCTGCAAGGTTTCACTTACCAATCCCCAAAGTTTAAAGCAATCAGCGGCTTGTTGAATTGATTCTCTTAAATTAATTAGAGAATCTGGTCCATCATCCCCTAAAGCATGGTTTGCTTTTAGCACGCTATCACTCATTTTTTCATCAATACGAGTGGCCTTAGCTTGATCCCTTTGCCATAAACCATGAACTTGATTAATACAGTGAGAAGTTATACCAATTTGTCCGCAAGAGGATAAAAACCACTGAGGATTCCAATTTTGCTTAATAGGTTTCTTCTCTCCCTGTTGAAACAGAATTCCTGTATCGGCTGAAACACCTGCAATGTCAAGTCCGCTACTTTTACCATGAAAGAGATCTTCTAAATTCTTCGCGAATGAAAAAACAGATTCATCGCTCAACAATTTTTGTGCAGCAAACCAGCGAGCTGTGGCCACACAGAGGGCGGCTGAAGCTCCCATTCCTACGCCAACTGGGATATCTGAGTATAAGTGAAAATTACCGTGGAGGTTGTTGAGTGATCTACCTAATAGTTGTTGCCCTTGTTCGAGCACGCTCCAGAATAATAAATGCATTTCTGAACCGCTAGAACCCTCATAGTTAGCCTTAAGTTCACTGCCTGCTTTGTTATAACTTAGGCATAATTTTTTTTCTTTAATCGGAAAAACAAGAGCACCATGTCCACGAAGAACGGAATGCTCACCTGCTAGAATCCATTTGCCATGTGTAGTTGTTTGAAAATCATAGAACATCGTAATTGCCAACCAAAAAATCTTGTTTAAATCGAAGTGCTAAATCTGCCTGCTCAGGACGATAGAGAAGGTGTATATTGGGGCCCGCATCCATTGTTACAATCGGGCCATCGCCCTCACGTTGCCATAAATTTTGTAGAGATTTTAAGGCTGCATTGGTGTCTTTAGTTATGTATTGAAAGGGTGGAACGCTGGTACTAAATAAGTTATGCATATCGTGAAACTCTAGCCAGCAAATATGATAAATGCTCGGCCAATCTTTTTCTTTTAAGGCAGAAAGTAAAATCTTTAAATTGTCTCTCGCGCGTTGGCTGCGACTCTGATAGGAATGTGAGCTTTTGACTCGTTGATGTGCTTCACTGGAAAGAACTTGCTTTTCATCATGGCTAATGACAATAACCTGATGTTGCAATTCTTGATAGGGCAAGTTAATTGCTTGAACTTTTTCATCCTGCCAAAGGGCCCAGGGAGAAAAAAAAGAACGGCAGGAGGAACCTGAGCCTTGCATGCTTAATAAGGCTTGCTCTTCAGTTGTGGGTAGTGGCTTAGAACTCAGTTCAGAGATTGCTAGTGCTGCGCATTTTGTTAATGCAGCAAAGCTTGATGCAGAGCTTGCCAAGCCGCTGCTTTTGGGAAAATTGTTAGTAGAGCGAACGATAAATGAACCCCTGTAATTAAAATGGTGTTTCATTCGCGCTAAATGTTGCAAAAAACGCTCTTGTGCTTTTGGGGATAGAGTAAAAGGGTCTGCTCCTGGTGTCTCTAAAGGCTCCCATAAATCCTTTTTTCCTGAATAACTTTCAAGCTTGACAGAGCTTAAAAGATTATTCAGCGTATAAGAAAGCGAGGGGTTATCAGGCAAGTTTGTTTCGTTATCCTTTTTACCCATGTATTTTATTAGAGCAATGTTAGCAGGCGCTTGAGCGAACCATTGCATAGCTGTGACTCCACCAAAAAAGTTATAAGCCCCACAAGGGGGACAGTCATATTTGGCCTATCTTGAGAGAAGCGCGTGCTAAAAAAATGCTCACATACCTATTTATGCTGCGTTTTTTTAGCACTCGCTTCTCACAACCTGGACTCAAATCTGTCCGTTCTGGGAAATATTTACATCTAACACATGAATTGAACTACTTCTAATTTAATATTTTAATGCCCGGGAGCATCGTTCCAAAGAATCTTATGCAACTGTAATTGAAATCTGACAGGCAATTTATCTTGTACAATCCAATCGGCGAGCTTAGTTGGGTTTAATTCATTCCAACTTGGAGAAAAAAGAACTTGAACTCGTCCTGACAGACGATGTTCCCGCATTATACTATTAGCCCAGTCATAATCATCACGATTACATAATACAAATTTAATCTGATCGCTTTGTTTTAGATGAATTAGATTGGCAAATAAATTCTTGCTATTTTCCCCTGATCCAGGTGTTTTCAAATCCATCACAATCATTACTCGTTTATCAACTTCAGAAATATCTCGCGCACCGCTTGTCTCTAAGGAAACTAAATATCCTGCATCACAAAGTTCTTTTAAGAGAGTGATACAGCCAGGTTGGGCTAAAGGTTCTCCGCCGGTGACGCAGACATGCTGGCATTCATATGAGGTAACATTAGCAATAATAGTTGTGATGTTAATCAGTTCACCACCACTAAAAGCATAGCTCGTATCACAATATTGGCAGCGCAAAGGGCAGCCAGTTAAACGGATAAAAACTGTAGGCAAACCGACGGTGGTCGATTCGCCTTGTAATGAATGAAAAATTTCGCTAATCCGTAATGGTTCACCAACTTGCTTCATGAGACGCCTAAGGATTCCAATTTGATTGTTGCTAACTGCGCAGTAGGCGTATCAGGGTAGTTTTTTAGTACCTGTTGTAAACGAGATCTTGCTTCATTGTCTTTGCCTGAAGCGGCAAGTGCATAGCCAATTTTTAGGGTCGAGGCTGCAGCTTTTGAGGACGAAGGAAATTGTCTTAATACGATTTCAAAATGTTCAATTGCTTTAGGAAAATCTCGTTTAACCATAAAAAGCTCGCCGAGCCAATATTGCGCATTGGCTGTATAGCCACCATGAGGGTATTGATTAATGAAAGCTTGCATGGCTGTTAATGCTTCATCAAAATGCTTGTTTTTTACCAACTCGTAAGCTGCGAGATAACTAATTTGTTCCTCAGCAGGATTGCCGCGAGCAGGATTAGGTAAAGTCGCATTAACTAGTTTTTCATTTGATGCAGCTAATTCTGGGTTTGCTTGGGATATATTTGCTATTTGCGCAGTTGGTCCAAGAGCAGGATCTTGTTTGGGTGCTAATTCAGCAGACTGAACAGCACTATTTGGGCCGCGCATACGCGTATCCAAATCTTTGTAGAAGGCCAATTGTTGCTGTTGAAGTAATTTAAAATCATGGGTCTGTACTTCTAATTGACCACGTAATTCCTGAATATCTTGTTGGAGTCCTTGTATTTTATTAACTAAATCAGCGGTATTACCGGTAGAGCCGTTGTGAGTATCGCGCGCAAGAGCAACAACTTCCTCATCACCATCTTGGTCAAGTTGCGCCTTGGCAACAGGCTGCACGACGGCTGCCTGTTGTTCATCGAGAATCGCAAAATTTTCACTGTCATCAACTACCGGGGCTTCAGCAAAAACCTGTAATGGTAAAAAACAGGTAAAGGTTAGGCTAAGTAGAAGTCGATGGAATTTAATCATCTTGTTGCCTCGTAAGTAAACTCAACACGACGATTCATCTTATGAGCTTCATCATCGTGACCGGTGTATAAAGGACGTTCTTTGCCATAGCTAACGACTCGCATTTGATATTTGCTAACGCCTGACATTCTTAATATTTCCGCTACAGTGTTGGCACGGCGTTCACCGAGAGCAACGTTGTATTCTCTGCTACCACGCTCATCGGTGTGGCCTGCAAGAAGAACACGTGCACCTGGATGAGACTTCATGTAGTCCGCTTGAGCCATAAGAGATGGTCTATATTTTGAAGCAAAAGAACTATCATCATAGGAGAAAAGATATCTTTGGTTGTGGGGAGCTTGGGTAGTATAAGATTCACCAGGTGCCTGACCTGGAAATTGTGTAAATTGCCCTAAGCCATGTGCAGAAGCACCTTCATCGTAACCATCGGCATGGCCGGGTACTTTTTTTGAACAGGATATGAGCAGCACGATGCTGGCAGCAACAAGTCCTAGCTTAAACGATATGGCTTTCATCCTCTAATCTCCTTCATTTTTCTTATTGTACAAAATTAATTGAATCCGCCGCAGCGGCGGGTCATTGTACAATTGTTTTAGCAAATTCGCTATCGTCTATAAATCGCCCTGATAAAACTATCGCTACTTTGTCATAAAACCAAGGTTTTTGCTCGGCAGGGTACTTTTGGAACTGTTTTTTACACAGGTTTTTGAATCTTTTTCAATTAAAGAGACAGCAAATTCTGAAATACGAGCCGTTAATACATTCGTAGCTCGGTTCGCAGCGATAACACCCCCATAAGGCGTGTCCATTGGGCAGCTGATATGAACACCAAATAAGCGCGAAGCGACTACTCGATTGTCGCTAACATGCGTCAATACCACCTTGACAACCATGTCAATTTGGCTTGGTTTCTTTAGAAAATTTTGTTCTAATTCAATAAGTTGAGTATCTAGTCGATAATCAGTATGTTCTGAATTGGCACTCGATGTTACTGCAAAAAAATATCCGCTAGCTTGTAAACTTTGCACAATAACAGGCAAGAGCATATTAGCAGGTTGGTCAACCCAAGCATTGTTTGCAAAGGAACTTAGTTCAAAAGGTTTTTTTACATACAACATTTCGGAACCTTGATAACCAGCAGCTGCTTCTGGCTGCGTAATCAATATCGATTGTTTGGCACTCGCATGACCTAATTGCCTATTTGAAAAACTATCCAATTTATATTGATTAGATACAAGGGTCTTTACAGGGGAACAAGCGGCAAAAAATAAGGAGAAACCAACCAGAACCAAGATAACTATTTTATCTATCATACTATTCTCCTGGCCCTGGTTGTGGAGGGGTAGAACCTCTAATTAGCACAGAAGGATTTTGCCGTAATTGCGAACTTACCTTTTCAAGGTTTTTCGCTATATTATCTAAGCGATGTATCAAAATGATCGCTGGCGGAACCGCTTGTTGTGAAATTTGCTCAATTGCAGTTTTGCCCGATTCCATAGTTGATGAAACTTTAGATCCTGCAACTTTTATCGAAGAAGCCATTTCTTTAAATTTGACTAATCCTGATTTTAGCTCAGTCATAACTTCTGGAAACTGAGAGCTTGTATCTTTCATATTTTTAATAAGGACATCTGCATTTTTCAAACTATGATTTATATGTTTACTATTAGTGGCAATGGCATGGGTAAATGACTTTATATTGGCAAGAGACTTGTTGAAATTGACAATATTCTCTTCACTAAACACTTGACTCATCTTTAGACTGACTTTGTTTACATTTTCAGAGACTTCTTTAAGAACCCTGTCAAGTTGATTAAAGATGGAGGGTTTCGCGGGAATCACCGGATAGGGTACACCCGGTGCCGCAGTTAAAGGGGTGAGGTTAGAAGTACTTGCGGAAAGTCCAACGTAAGTGTTTCCAGTAATTCCCTGGGAAATTAAGGTTGCGTATGTACTTACAGTAATTGGCGTGCCCTCTTCGATATTGAGAAGAATTTCAACCTTCTGGGGATCTTGAGGATTTAACTCAATTTGGCTGACGTAGCCCACTTGTACACCATTGAACTTAACCGGAGATTGTTCGGTTAAGCCTGCTACAGCCTCAGACATGCGGACTAAATAGGGGCTATATTTTTTTTGCTCGAATCCAACGGATAGCCATAAGCCTGCAGCGATCAATGCGCCTGCAAGAATTACAACTGCCAAGCCGACCAAGGTGTAGTTGGTTTTTGGTTCCAAACAACTTCCCCTCTGTAAGATATTGCGCTTAGTTTAACCTAAATAGATCAGTTAGGGCTACTGTGTCACTGTAGATTTTAGGATTTATTGCCCGGCTTAGAGTTAGAGAAATAACCTGCAATTAAAGGATGCGGGTTATTCATTAGTTCTTCAATGGGGGCTACAGCTAATATTTTACCCTCTCCCACGAAAGCAACTCTATCCGTAGAGTGTTTTAATGATTCTAGATCATGGCTAATCATTACTACTGTCAATTTTAAAGTATCTCTCAGAAAAACCACTAATTCATCAAAAAGTCTTGCGCTGTGTGGATCAAGGCCTGTAGTAGGTTCGTCTAAAAAAAGTAATTCTGGGTCCATAGCAATAGCGCGCGCAGCTGCGGCTCGGCGCTGCATACCGCCGCTTAATTCAGATGGGTATTTGCCTGCCGCTTCTTTAGGTAATCCCACAAGAGAAAGTTTGAGCATTGCAAGCTCTTCCATGAATTTTGGAGTCAAACTAGTAAATTCGCGCATTGGAAAGGTGATATTTTCTAAAACTGTCATCACTGAGAATAAAGCACTGTGTTGAAACATCATCCCCCAGCGGCGGCGAAGTGCATTGGTCTGTTGGCTGTTTAAAGTGCCTAGCTCTTCACCGAGTACTTTTATAGAGCCTTCTGTTGGTTTTAAAAGCATTAAGAGGCTTCGTAAAATAGTGGTTTTGCCGCTGCCGCTGCCGCCAATAATCGCTAAAATCTCTCCTTTTTCAACCTTGAGATTAACATCGCTGTGTACCCATTGTCCCCCAAAATTATTTTTTAAACCGCTAATCTCAATGACTGGCTCACCCATCTAAACTCCCATCCAGCTATAAATAATAGAGAAAGCAGCATCAGCAACGATGATTAAAAACAAAGCTTGTACCACAGATTTAGTTGTTTGACTGCCTATAGTGGCACCCGATCCTTTGGATTCAACTCCAAATCCCTGGAAGCATCCAACGAGGGCAATTATCATCGCAAAAGCAGGTGCCTTATAAAGGCCAAACAGCATCTGTTTGAAACCGACTGTGTCTTTAAGTCTTGCTAGATAATCAGTGTAACTTACATTAAGCATCCATTTAGACATGATCATTGATCCAAGAATGCTAAAAACATCTGCCCAAAATATAAGAAGGGGAAAAACAATCAAAAGGCCAATTACCTTAGGCATAACCAATAATTCGGTAGGGGAGAGACCCATCGTCGAAATGGCATCAACTTCTTCGTTAATTTTCATTGAACCAATCTGGGCTGTGAAAGCGGAGCTTGTTCGTCCTGCAACGATAATCGCTGTGATCAAAGGTGCGAACTCTCGGAAAAGGGCCATGCCCGATAAATAAGCGATAAAAATATTTGCGCCATAGGTTTGTAACTGTAACCCCATTTGATAAGCCAATACTACGCCAATCAAAAAAGACAAGAGAGCGATAATAGGAAGAGCTTGAATTCCTGTCGAATAAACATTGGAAACAATACTTGGGAATTGAAAGCGCCGCCAATAGCCAAAGGCTTCGAATAATTTGGCACTTAACTCGCCAAATAAGATGATAAAGCCGTCAGCCTGGTCTATTTTATAAGCCGTTTCTTGACCTATTCGGTATAAAATATTATGTTTTTCACTTGTCGCTGCCTGATAATTCAGGTCATCCCGCTTTTCTTCTATTAGTTTTAACATGGCTAATTGCTGTTTGCTAAAATCTACTAACTCAACTTCCTTACCTTTTTCCTTGAATCGCTCAATACAATGGGTCAAGGCAAGAGCGCCGGAACTATCAAATTTAGTAACTCGTTTGGCGCTGATTTTTAGAGTTTTATCTTCGGGTAGCTTTGAGAAATCAATGCGGCTTAAAAGGTCATTTAGTTTCAGCACAGACCAAGAGCCCTCACAGTAATAGCAGAGGGTTTCTAGATCGAAACTAAAATCAGTAGACGGATTGGTCATAATTCAGATGGTTTTAAAGCGATAGCCTAGCATAATACGAAATCGGCCGTTTGCAGAGCAAAATCTTTAATATCACTAAAACTCCTAGTTGATATTGCTAAGATATGATAAAATTCAGGCCATTTTTCTCGTGCAATTAATGGTCATGCAAGATAACTACGATCAATTTGAAAGTCGCAAACAAGATCATATCGATCTTGCGCTGATGCAAGATAATCAAGCAAGTGAATTAAATGTTTTTGATAGTCTATCCCTGATCCATGAAGCCTTGCCTGACCTTGATTTTAACGAAATCGTGATTAGTACTCAGCGGTTTAATTGCGTGGTTGCCAAACCTTTTTTGGTCAGCTCCATGACTGCTGGCCATCGCGGTTCGATTAGCATCAATCGCAATCTAATTGAAGCTTGTGCTGAAAGCGGTTGGGCGATGGGTGTTGGTTCACAGCGCCGAGAATTGACCGATAGCAATGCAGCCTTAGAATGGCGTTCCCTGCGATGCGATTACCCCAAAGTAAGTCTCTTTAGTAATTTAGGAATCGCCCAGATTATCGATACTCCTGTAACTAAAATCCAAAATTTAATTGAAGCCCTGCAAGCAGAGGCATTAATTATCCATTGCAATCCCTTGCAAGAAGTAATTCAGCCGGAAGGGACCCCTCAGTTTAAAGGTTGCTGGGCCGCACTGGCAAAATTAGTCGCAATGCTAGATGTACCTGTAGTCGTTAAAGAAACAGGTTGTGGTTTTTCATTAAAAACATTGCAGCGTTTAAACGAAATCGGTGTAGAAGCGGTTGATGTAAGCGGCCTTGGTGGAACGCATTGGGGACGCATTGAGGGACATCGTGCCGGCGAAGGCACTGTCAGGCAAAAAGCAGCGAATAGTTTTCGTAATTGGGGTATCGATACCTTGCAATCCGTAATGAATGCTCTATCCTTGAATCCACAATTCGAAGTCTGGGGTTCTGGTGGAGTTCGTAATGGTTTAGATGCGGCAAAATTATTTGCCTTAGGCGCAAGCTCAGTAGGTTTTGCCAAACCGATGTTGGATGCGGCGTTGCAAGATGCACAACAAGTGCAGGATCTAATGCAAGCGATTGAATATGAATTGAAGGTTGCTATGTTTTGTACAGGTAGCCGAGTACTCTCTGAACTAAAGGAGAAGACATGCCGTTAACTAGCGAGGCTTATCAATTATTCCAAGGGTTCTCTAAGTTAGCTCGCGAAGATCGGTTTAAACGCCTATTAGCGATGGGGGCTCTGACTGCAGAAGATATAACGTATTTGCAGGAAGGTGCTGTCAAAGATACCGCGCTTGCCGATAAACTAATCGAAAATGTTATAGGTTATTTCCAACTTCCTCTGGGTGTTGCGACTAATTTTTTAATAGATGGCAAAAATTATGTGATCCCTCTAGCCGTTGAGGAAACATCAATCATTGCCGCCTTGTCAAAAACAGCAAAATGGATAAGGCAGCAGGGTGAAATCACGACTCGAATTGATGGAGATTGCATCATAGGTCAGGTGCAGCTAGCCAAAATTGCAAACTGGGAGCAATTTGCAGCAATTTTTCATGAGAACAAACAATTTTTAATTGAAAAAGCGAATGAAGACGTTGCCTTTAACATGGTCAAACGAGGTGGCGGTGTAGTTGAGCTTTATCTTCGTCGTTTAGAACGTGAAGATGGCGGCGATATGGCTGTTATTCATTTAATGATGAATAGTTGCGATGCCATGGGAGCCAACATAATCAACCAAATCTTGGAATATTTGAAAACGCCAATAGAGAAACTCACTGGCGAACAGGTCACCATGTGTATTTTGTCCAATCTAAATGATCAAAAGTTATCGACAGCAAAAGTGATTATTCAAGATGTGGATGCCGAGCTTGGCGAACGTTTACAGGAAGCATCGCTATTTGCTGAAACAGACCCCTACCGTGCAGCAACGCACAATAAAGGGGTGATGAATGGCATTGATCCAGTATTAATTGCAACCGGCAACGATTGGCGGGCAGTTGAAGCAGGCATACATGCCTATGCTGCGCGTAAAGGTCGTTACCAGGCGATTACCCAATGGCGTTACCAAAACAAGGTTCTAACAGGCCAACTCACCGCACCAATTATCGTTGGAACTGTTGGTGGAGTTACCGCTCTACACCCGACAGCGAAACTTTGTTTACGCATGATGGGCATTGAGTCGGCTAATCATTTATCACGAATTATTGCCGCTGTGGGTCTAGTGCAAAATCTAGGTGCTTTAAAAGCCTTGTGCACAGAAGGAATTATTCAAGGACACATGAAATTACATATTGATAATTTGATCTTAGTAGCTGGTGCAACTGACAGCGAAATGCCAGTATTGAAAGAACGGTTACAAAGTTGTTTGATTACGAATAAGCGAATCAGTTTAACTAATGCTTATGAGCTTTTAACGGAATTAAGGCAAGCACAGGCAGCAACATGAAATTGCGGATTCCTGCAAAAACTTTTTTATTAGGAGAGTACGCAGCCCTTGCTGGTGCATCGGCTATTGTCTTGACTACTTCACCTTGTTTTGAATTGGCTTTTACAGAGGATGAAAAGGTACACGGGATTCATCCTGACTCACCTGCAGGTCAATGGTGGGCTCATCACCGCATTCCTAAACAGGGTCTAAGTTGGCGCGATCCCTACCATGGTATGGGCGGACTTGGCGCATCGAGCGCTCAGTTTCTCGGCGCTTATCTTGCAAGTTGCCATTTGTTAAATGTTGTGCCAAATCAAAAGGCCCTGTTGGATGCTTATTTCCAATGTAGCTGGCGAGGGGAAGGCTTAAAGCCATCTGGCTATGATGTGTTAGCCCAATCCCAAAATCGATGCGTTTATATTAATTATGAACAGCAAATCCTGAAATCTTATGATTGGTCTTTTGAAGATATTTCCTTTTTACTTTTACATAGCGGTCAAAAACTAGCAACGCACTATCACTTGAAAAACATGAGGTTACCCAGCTCTATAAAGCAATTATCCGCGACAGTAGAACTTGCACACCTTGCCTTTCAACAAGTTGATAGTGAAAAATTAATACAAGCTATATCTAGCTATGAGCAGCAATTAGCTAATCTAGGCTTAGTTGCGCCTCATAGCTTAGAGCATATTCGCATTTTTAATTCTCAGCCCGATGTTCTTGCTGCCAAAGGGTGTGGCGCCTTAGGTGCTGATGTATTATTGCTAATTGTGCCAACAAATTGTTTAAAATCAAAAGCAAAAAACCTAGCAGATGACGGTTGGACCGTGCTAGCAACCAATCAGGACTTGTATTCAGGTCATGAATTAATGAAAAATAAACCCCATAAAACACTTGAAATTTTACCCTAATCCGGTATGATTCCAGCCTCTTTGGGGCCGTTAGCTCAGTTGGTAGAGCAGGAGGCTTTTAACCTCTGTGTCATAGGTTCGACTCCTATACGGCCCACCATCCTTTTAGAATACCAATGCGCTCGTAGCTCAGCTGGATAGAGTACTTGGCTTCGAACCAAGGTGTCGGGGGTTCGAGTCCCTCCGAGCGCACCATATAGTTGCACGAGCTATTTTGTTATGGATAAAAAACGGATTGTTTTAAATGATTGGCACGTTAAATATGCGGACATTATCCTTAATAAATTATTAAATGCTATTACTGGTACGCAGTTACAGATTTTGAAGCGTTTCTAAATGCTTACATTCTTTTTCTGATACCCTTCTCATTAATTTGCAAGATTGAGAATAATGCAAAGTTCTATTTTGAGTGTGACAACATTAAAAAGAAATTGAACTACATAAGAGTTCATTGTTTATTTCACTTACACGATCCTTGTTATTATTCTGCCCAAATAAGCCAGAGTAATATTTTGCATCCAGATTTTTTGTAGCGTGTACTCCGGTTATTTCCTTGAAAGTTCCGATTGATAAATAAGAGAATAAATCAACCATTGAATTTTCTTCAACAAATAGATGCGCTTTTTTTAAAGAATCATCATTCATGATCTCTTGTAAGGGGCTATTTTTTTCTTTTGCAGCGATGAGCAACACTGTGATAGCTGCTTGATTTTTATTTTCGAAGGCAATATCAAGAGCGGTTTGTCCTTTTTTATTTTTAATAGTGAAAATAGCACCTTTATCGATTAATAATTTAAATAATTCAGGTTTATTATGAGTTTTGGAAGATGCACATGCAAAGTATAATGCCTCAATGTTTCGTGGATTAAGATCTAGCAATAAGTTAACCAAAGCAACATTGCCTGTAAGACAAGCAAGATCTAATGGTTTAACTCCATTTTTACTCTCCTGGTTGATATCAGGATTATTTTTTAGTAACTCTTTTACGATATGGACATCACCATTAAAGACAGCAATATATAGTGGGGTATATCCAGTAATATATATCTGATTAATATCAGGTTTATACTTAAGCAATTCTCTTACAATATTTAGATATCCATTTTGACAAGCCAAATAAAGAGGCGAGACTAAACTGATAGCATGCGGATATTTAAATAGTTCAACTACAAGATCCAGATCGTTATTTCGGCAGGCCAAATCAAGTAATCCTGTCTGATGCCCGTTAATCATGGAGGCATGTTCAGATCTAATCGCATATTTTAAATCAAATTGCTTAAGATTATTCTTAAATTCATCGTCTACATCTATCCCCAAAATTGTTGTATTAAATAAAGTATAAGTTGATTCATCATCGTTAAAAGAAGTGAATAGAGTAGTAGACAACTCTTTGCTGTCAAATTCATGGTAGTAGTTAGAATTTGTAAACTTAGACTTTATAAATTCCTCAGTATCCAAAATACGCCAACGAAAACTATTAATGTTATATTTTAAACATACTGAATGAGAGCCGCTGCCCAATAATAGGACTAACTGCTCTGGGTTTAAAATCAGTATTTCTGCCAGTTTATCTATATAGTTTGATAAAGTACTTCGATCAAAACCATAATTTTTGTCAAGTAAAATAGAAACATTGGCGTGCTCTAATTTAGCTGATTTTGTAAACTGAAAAATGGACTCGATATTATGCTGAGGGGTTAAAGAACCATTAAACAAGTCACGATGTTCATATGGAAACAAAAACAAGCAAATCCCATCATAAAAAGCTAGTATTTCAAGCAAATTTGTTTGTTCATTAGTAAGTAATTCACCTTGTCGAGCACAGATTTTAGCTTCTTCAATCAGATCTATTAAACGCTTGAAAGGCGAACATCCATAATGATTTTTATGACTATAAATCAAGTTTAATCGCTCATAAAAGCGTGTTTCCTGGCCTGAAAATACTGCTTGCATCCACATACAAGAAAAACCTCGACATAAACCTCCGCTAAACGATTTATATCCTAGTCCTTCACCTAAACAGATCAAATCCTGATGAGTTAATTTCATAATAATACACAAAATTTTCAATATGATTATATTATCATAAATGTGATAATATTTAAATCAATAATGAGTGTGTCGAAGATTTATTAATTACGCTTTATAGAGCAAGTTTTAGGTTGATAGGATTTGGAACGCACCCTTGAGATATTTTCGTTTTTCCTATTATCCAATGAGTAATCATTATCATTTATTGATAGAGACTCCTCACTCAAATCTAAGTGCAGAAAAGCAATTTATAAAATGGAAGATATACTCAAAAATTAAATAAACTTACACAGTCGTGTTGGGCATATTTTTCAAGGACGTTTCAAAGAAATATTAGTTCAAAAAGATAATTATCTCCTTTTTGCGTTATGGCAGCCTGCTAATGATGTTATCTACAACAAATTGATAGGCTTCGTCGAAATTCCAATGCAATTTCGATGGCAATAAAACACTCATATCCATATGAAAAGTCACGATGCTCCTTTTTAAGCTTAAGATTCTTTAGAAAATCTTCACTAGTGATCTTCACATCGTTATAACTGCTATTGTTTATAAATATAGTCAATTACCACATCGCCAAAAATGGATGGGTGCTTAATACGCTTGTCTGATATCACTTGGAATCGCCCCAGACTAGAGAAATGATGTAACAAGTCGTAAGGTGAAAAATCTCAGTAAAAAAGATAATATTTGCTATTCAAAATTCAAGCCTTGACCCTCTTTGTTTTCTTCTCATGATTCTCTTCCACTCCATCTCGCCTATCTGTATTTTCAATCATTTTTGATTCAAAATTTACCAAAATGTGATATGCTTGCGTCTTTTTTGCCTTTCCGGAGAGTAGTATGGTTTATTATATGGTTGGAGGAGTTGTAGATGTTGGATTTAATATAAGGAATTTATCTTTATCCAAAGAAAACTTGGAACAAAATCTTAGAAACTTACAAAATCCTAGAATATTTACCTCATTGCAGGATGCACAGATGTATGCATCTATTTTAATGAGAAGTGAGGGCAATCAAACATTTCACGCTCCTGTTATTCATATTGAGCCAAGAAATAATCGTGTACAACACAGTTTATCTAATGTAGAGGTACAAACTGAATCTTTGAATGGAGATAATGACAAAGCTACTACCATTAATTTTATCCCTTCAGATAATGTACCAGAGTATAACGTGGCAGATTTCTGGATAAAGGCTTATGAATTTCCCAGTACAGGCTATCAAACCCAATATTTTACTCAGGCCTTACCCTTTTTCCGCGCCTTAAATCCCACCTCAGATAAATCAGGGATAGACTACGCTCTAGCTAGAAATCTTGCACTAGATTCAGATTATCCCGCTCAAGGACATGAGATGCTTGATTATACTGTCAGTGAAGTGATTAAGCGTGAATATAATGGAAAATTAGATTTTATTAATGGTATGGTGTCTACCTTTCATATTATTGTCGGCGGGCATTATGATATTCCCTTAAAAGGGGCTATAGGGTGCTGGGGTGGTTCAAAAGGTATTCTAGACTATTTAATTCTTCCACTGATTGCCAGAAAACTTATTGCAGATACTTACTTATCAGAGCGGCAAACCACTCATCTTTTTAATACCTTAGCCTGGGCAGCAGCTCTTCCTATAGAAATATTAAGATTTAGTGCGGGAATTGCCTTAACTTTAATTCTAATTCCAATTGTGGCCTTAACTACTTTCGCAAGATCATTCGAATGCAACAACGAAGATGAAGCGGATACGACCTTCTCCCCAGCCGTGTTGTAAGAATCGAAAATTTTTTCTTGTTTGGTTAAGTACTTTAAGAAATCCCGGATATGCGATTTGCTTCAAACTACATGGGTATTAATTGTATCACTAAGCTCCCGTGCTATTTAACCTACAAAAAAATTGACAATATTTTGATCTTAATGTATAAATTTTATTTTTAATATAGTAGGGGTAAATTATAATGGAAATAATTAAATCGTTTCTTAATTGGGTATGGTCGGGAATCACCTCTTTTTATAATTTTTTATTTGGAACCAAATCATTTTCTGATGAAGACAAATATAATTTTGTCGTCTATTTAATCAAAGGGCAGGTAAAAAACAATACAGGTTTTGGTTTGCGCCATGTAGATAGTCAGGAAACCCTAAGTGATAATGTTTTAAATGGTTTTCGAGGTGATGCTGTTAGTTATTCAATTACAGACTTTATTCTTAGCTCTGTCTTTGAGGGAAAGATCACGCAAGCTGCATTTAACATTAGAGAGTCAGGGGAAATTGATCTATGTTATGACATAAACTCTACAACTAATAATTTCATCACCCTGGATCATCAGGGCAAGATCATGAGTGCCTAGTAATTAATCCAATAGTGTGATCTCATACATCCTTTGAAATAAAAGGAGCAAACGAGATGACAATCCCCTCATTAGTAAGTTGTTTTTCAGTAATACGTGATCC
>JACCWL010000236.1 GCA_013697645.1 Tatlockia sp.
GAGGACGACTCTAGGATTAGGCGCGGAGTAGCCGCAGAAAACATGAGTGTTATGCGACATCTTGCGTTGAATTTGATAAAAAAAGAAGAGACAACGAAGTTCTCGGTCCCGAGAAAAAGAAGAAAAGAAGCCCTATATGACCAATATAGAGAAAAAGTGTTGGGAATTTAAACTTTGATGCTCTTGCCCTGCATATGAACCAGTAAAGAGGGTGCTATTGTACCCATTAGTGCATACTTGAGCCAATTTTCAGCTCTATCATTAGACTTTGATTGTCTGGTTGCCAATGGTAACTCCAATAACATGAAAGTGATAAAAGTGTTACAGTATGATTAACTATTGCTCACTTGTCAATGGGTGTTGTAAAAATAAGAGGGTCGGCTTGGATTTTGGAGAAACACTAGCATTTCTAAGCTTATGATTGTTTGTAAATATTTAAATAACGAGGTCAGCTTAATGACTATATTTAATCTAAATAGCTATTCTGAAAAAAATTTTTGTGGGTTAACAATTGAGGACACCCGAGTCGAGCAGATTGATTTTCAAAATTGCCAATTCAAAGGATGCAAATTTTTGGGTGTTACCTTTAACAAAGTTAAATTTACTGATTGTGATTTTGAGTCCTGCGATCTGTCCCTTTCCAAATTCCCAGGCTGTAAATTTTCCGAAGTTTCCTTTAAAAACTCTAAGCTTGCAGGAATTAATTGGACAGACTTGAGCTGGCCCTTAGTAAAATTAGCAAGTCCACTTTACTTTTACGCAAGCAACTTAAGTCACTCCTGTTTTTTTGGTCTGGAGCTTGCTGATTTGATCATGGAAGATTGTAAAGCCCATGATGTGGATTTCAGGGAAGCCAATTTAAATCATGCGAGCTTCATGGGTACTGATCTACAAAACAGTTTATTCATGCACACCAACTTAAAACACGCTGATTTCATCAACGCCATTAATTACAGCATCGATATTCAATTTAATACCGTTACAAAAGCAAGTTTTTCATTCCCCGAGGTCATTGCCTTATTAAACCACTTAGATATAAAAATAAATGGTTGGCCTAATGACTAAGATAAGTGTAACCCTTACAGATATGAAAACATTTAAAACGCCAAAGCCACTCGAAAGTGGCTTTGGTTACGGGGTTTTGGTGTGATTTCACATTCAACCAATGTCCCGTACTATTATTATAGACCACTTTTGGTGGTCGAAGACGGTAATACCTGCAACAAAATGGAAAGAATGATTATTTTCAGATAGTTAAAATATAGCTAAATTAGATCAGGATCTGCTATATCCAATTTTCAAAATGATTCATAACTTAGCGAGTCACTGTCATACCCTTTGACAATAAAAGTCGGTTTGTAGCAAGTTGTATAAATGTAGTAATAAGCAAGATATGCCCAACCCACAACAGGTAAGCAAAACCATGCTAACTTTTCCCAAGCTGACATTTTCCACTTTGTATTGCTTTCTGAATTTGAGGGATTTATTGAGGGGAAAAAAGAATTGGCTTTATCGTGAATCCGAGGTACATCAGGGTTTATCTCGGAAACTACGTTATAGATCATATCCAAAAGTTCATCAGTATTTACAGAATCTTTAGAAGAGGTCGTGATGCCTTTTTTAAAGTTATATTTTTCACTGAATGTTTGAAATTCATCGTCGGAAATTTTTCTTTGACTATTTAAATCAGCTTTTGTGCCAACTAAAATAATTGGAATTTCCAAAGGGCGATCGCTTGTATAATTTCTATAATTTTGCATATCAGAATGAATTTTTTCTTCGTCTAACGGTTTTGATAAATCAACACAGTAAATTGCAACATCCATTCCTTTTAATAAATTTTTTTTACATTCCCCAGAAGTGTCCCATATTTGAAACCTAAAAGGATCTCTTAGGATGCTACAGTAATCGAGGCCCAAAGTGGGTTCATAAGTGGATTCAAAAATACCTTTGGGAAAAGTTAATTTCTTAAAAATTTGTGTTTTCCCGCTTTTCTTATTTCCTAAAATAGCAACTTTAGCCAATGTTGGCACTTTGTTCTCCATAAATAAAATTGTGAAAAATAGTAGTACAGAACGATTTTGGAAGCAACAATAACTTGGTGGTTTCTAAATTACTCTTATGCGTTTGGAGCGAAACAAAACACATCTTACCGTCATATTCTCTCTCTTGTTATACTTTCCATGCTACTGGAGCAACTTAGCGGGGGTAAATGACATTGCTTTTAGTCGCTAGATTTTCATCGGTCTGTACCTGTTGCATCTTAATAACTGTCCTTTTGGCGTCCTCAACAATTTGGTTGAGAGAAATCAAGTCTATTACAACCTTAGAACAAGAAGCTAAACCACAGGCTAAGCCATCAAACCCTCGACCTTTCTCCGGTCCGCCGTTAAAAATTGCGAATTTTTCGCCTAAGTCCTTAGAGCCATTTTTTCTTCTTTTGACTTTCTTTTTGGTTTGATTTCAATGACGGTTTCATCAAGGCATTTAGCGTAATAGAAGTGTTCATTGATAGTTGAGTAAAGAAGGCCATCAGGGTTTTCAAGCTAAGGAAAGGTGACTTTTTTTCTCTTTTTAGGTTTGCTTTCTTTTTTATTCTCCAACACGGATGGCATGAGAATGCTATTGAATACATTTTCAACTGATATTGACTGAAATAGACCCGTGATGTAGCATCTCATAATAATTTTTTTACACCCGTTGCCTGGCTAATTGGGTGCAAATTCATAAAGCATGATTTATGTTTTCTTAGGGTCTGTTAACATCAGCTCCACTAGGCTTTGTAGTGCGCGCTAGTCCGGGGCAGCCAGAGATACTTGCTATAGAAACTGCTTTATGTAAACTGCAGGTTTTTCACTGGATACCGCGGACTAGTCCGTTCCGTGGACGTTGGAGAGATGAATTGTCAACCCGCCCTATTATACCCATTTTTATTTTTCCAATAAGCAATTATTTTAAGTCCATTTTTTTTGACAATTGCAACTGGCTTACTGTGAGGGAAATGCCTTTAGCGAGAGTTGTGAAAACATGTTAGTCGTTTTAATGTATCACCGTGTGAGTCATACCCATGCGGACTTAGAGAATGAGGAACATGCTTTAAATGCTTTTGCATACCACTTGACTTATCTTTCCCAGCACTATCCTGTTGTGCTGCCTGGGGATAAACTGATTAAACATCGTATGCATGTTTGCCTTACTTTTGATGATGCCTATTTTGATTTTTATCATACAGTTTTTCCTCTTCTAAAAAAATTACAAATTCCAGCTCTTCTTGCTATTCCTTCAGGCTTAATTTTAGAGAAAGCAAGTTCACCTGTGGAAACTCGGCTGCAAGTACCTTACCAAGAAGCTTTAAAATCTTACAAAACACATGAATCGCTCTGTACTTGGGAAGAAATTCGGGAAATGATGGCAAGCAGCCTTGTGATTCCAGCCTCTCATGGGCTAACGCACCAACCGATTACATTGAATAACGTAGAACAAGAAGTGGTGTATGCTAAAGAGCTCTTAAAAGAAAAAACAGGAAGTGAAATCAGTACCTTTGGTTACCCTTATGGACAAATGAAGCGCTCCGTAAATCGTATTGTCAAACAACACCATCGGTATAGCATGCGCATTGGTTCATCCATGAATTCAAACTGGGATAATTGCCATCAAGTCATGTATAGGATCAACGCGGATGAATTTTGGGTCAGGGATAAACTAATGATGAGGCCCTGGCATAAATTCAACTTAGCACTTCGATTTTTAAGCAATAGCCTGCGTTTTAAATAGAAAAAAATCAGGTAGCTGCTGTCTTCTTTAATTAAAGTCCCATTATATTGATCCCGGCCCAGGTATTTGACGCTATAATATTCCAAAAAGAGCCCTCCAAGAAAAAAACAAGTGAGCATCCATTGCGGTGCAGGTAATGCTCGATCGGTCACCGCATTTGCTTCTTTAAAACTTCACGAATTTTTGATTGAAAAAGAAGCTCATAATCGGGTCAAACATTCGGAAAGCACAGTCCTGTGATAAGCCAGATTCTGGCGCATATCAATCATCAACTAGTAAAAAATATTATTTGAAGACAAATCAGGATCGGGCATCTTCATTGCAGACAGAAAGGGCGGTATCGATATACAAAGCACCCAGATGAGGCATAGATGGTCTTTCGAGTTTACTTTTGGTCATAAAGTAATTTATTAGATCTTTGGGTGATGAAATATTCTACATCATGTGTGAAATGTTGTACATTTATTATTCGACACAAGACTATTCCATCTTATATAACAAGCAGGTCATTCTTTATTAAAAAAAACCCGCTTATTATCGATTAATGATAGTCATAAAAGTATAGCTTTGGTTAGATTGGGTCTAGAGCAGCTGATATTAGTACTTAGACTTTTCTCCAATTTTGGCTGATTAGGCTAGCTCTATCTTGATAGCTCTTTGGAATCCAATCTGTTTTTTTACCGCAATTTTCTTCCTGTGTGAACTTTCGAAGAACTAATTGAATAGCCAAAAAGGAAAATCCCCGACCAGTTAAGAAACGTCGCAAGCTTGCAATATTGCTTTCAGTATCATAAAAGGTATGAAATTTTTTTCTTGCTTCCTGTAAAGCACGTAAAGATTCATCATCAATAGATGCTAAGGCTTGAGTAATAACTCCTTCATTTATACCCTTCTGCTCCAGAATTTGTTTAATAAAAGAATCACCTTTGTGACTAAAGCGCTGTGTTAAACTCTCGGCGATACGAAAATCATTGATTAATTCTAATTTTTTTAAATGAGCAATTGCAAGTTTCATCTGTGATTCTAAATCTGTAAGTCCTTTAAAATCATTGAAAAGTTGCTCTCTTAATTGCTTCTCACTAATGCTGCGTTCAGACAAATATTGAATGGCCGCGTCAATTATAAAATCCATGTGCTACTACCTCCAAGCAAATTAAACGTAAATCAAACCAAGCATTGGTTAACAATTTCAGGCAGTGTCTTAATCAGAACGTCTCAATGAATTATGCATTTAGGGATGAATTACAACTTGTATCCCTACAACAAACGCAAGCTAGTCATTGCTTTATCTTTTTTCCTCATCTATTCATGTGGTTAGAATTATATTGAGTTGAATAGATAAAGCATTAGGTTTTAACAGGATAAAGAGCCAAGAAATCTCTTAACTGGCTGTCTGTAAATTCTTGATCTTCAAATTGGTATCGGTGAAGGTACTATCCATTTCTTATCCAATGGAGCCTCGTACTTAGTAAACTCATCGATCAAGGTGGAAGGCGACTCAGAAACTTTAATCATATTACGATGCACTTTTTTCACAAAACCTTGCGACACTGCATGATCTAAAAATTTCAGCAGATGATCATAATAACCAGAGATATTAAGAATGCCGCTGGGTTTCGGATGATAACCCAGTTGCGCTAAAGTTAGCATTTCAAAAAATTCCTCCAAGGAGCCTAAGCCACCTGGCAGCATAATAAAACCATCCGAGAGTTCAGACATTAGCGCTTTTCGTTCAGCCATAGAGGAAACTATGTGTAACTCCGTTAAACCTTCATGGGCTATTTCTACATCAACTAAGGATTGAGGGATAACAGCAATAACTTTCGAACCATTTTCAAGCATCTGGTTAGCTATAGTACCCATAAGACCCACTTTTGCTCCACCATAAACTAAGCTAATGCCGCTGCTTGACATAGCATTAGCTAAATTTTGAGCGGCCTTACTATATAAATCCGAATTACCGAGGTGGGCTCCGCAAAAAACAGTCAGACTGTTAATTTTCATTTTAATCCTTGCAATAAAAGAGGATATTTTATCTTTAATTTAACGTTTATGAAGTAATTAATCATGAAAAACATTAGAAGGAGGTACTTGAAATTAGACTAACAACCCGCATATTAGTCTCTACAGTAATCTTGATGAGTAGATTAACTATAAATTTATTCTGTCTTAATGGGGGATTTTTAAATGTCGGCAAAGCAACAAACTCTAGGATTTCAAACTGAAGTGAAACAAATGCTGCATCTTGTTATTCATTCACTGTATTCGAACAAAGAGATTTTTTTACGTGAGTTAATATCCAATGCATCAGATGCCTTAGATAAACTTCGCTTTTTAGCCCTTGCTGATGCTTCTTTGTACGAGAAGGATTCCAATCTACGTATCACCGTTGATTATAATGAGAAATTAAAAACTCTCACAATCACAGATAACGGTATTGGGCTTAATTGGGATGAGGCAGTAGTCAATTTGGGCACTATTGCTAAGTCTGGAACAAAAGAGTTTATTAGTCACATGACCGGAGAGGCAGCTAAAGATTCTCATTTAATCGGGCAATTTGGCGTTGGTTTTTACTCCTCTTTTATCGTAGCTGATAAAGTCTCTCTGAAAAGCAGACGTGCTGGCTTAGATGAAAGTCAAGGTATTGTTTGGGAATCAAACGGTGATGGCGAATTCACAATTGCCCAGGAAAATAGAGCAGAGCGTGGCACAGAAGTAACGCTTCATCTAAAAAAAGACTGTGAAGAATTTTTATCTGATTGGCGTCTTCGCCAAATCATCAGCAAATATTCAGATCATATTTGCTGGCCAATAGAAATGAAAAAATCTGAAGAAGACGATAAAAAATCCGAGGAATTTGAGACGGTGAACAAAGCTACAGCGCTTTGGACTTTGCAAAAATCAGAAATTTCTGATGAAGAATACAAAGAACTCTATAAACACATTTCTCATGATTATCAAGACCCTTTAATCTGGTCACATAATCATGTCGAAGGTAAACAAGATTATATTAGCTTGCTCTATATCCCAGCCCATGCTCCCTTTAATTTAGGCCAGCAAGAAGTGAAACACGGTTTAAAGCTCTATGTTAAACGTGTATTCATAATGGATGATGCGGTGCAATTTTTGCCGCGCTATTTACGCTTTGTTAAGGGCATAGTCGATGCTAGTGATTTGCCATTGAATATTTCTCGTGAAATTCTGCAAGATAATAAAAAAGTAGAAGCCATCAAGACTGCAAATACCAAAAGAATCTTAACGATGTTGGAAAAACTAAGTACTCAGGATGTTGAAACTTATCAACGTTTTTGGTCAGAGTTTGGTTTGGTTCTTAAAGAAGGTCCAGTCGAAGATTTTGCTAATAAGGAAGCTATTGCTAAATTGCTACGCTTTGCTACTTCAACGAGCGACTCAGAAAAGCAAACGGTTTCGCTAAATGACTATATTTCGCGTATGAAAGAAGACCAGGATAAAATTTATTTCATTACCGCTTCTAGTTACAATGCTGCCAAAAATAGTCCTCATCTTGAGATCTTTAAAAAGAACAATATTGAAGTGTTATTATTAAGCGATCAAATTGATGAATGGCTGGTCGGTTATTTAAGTGAATTTGAAGGTAAAAAATTACAATCCATAAGCAAAGGTAAAATTGATTTACCGACCAAAGATGAACCAAAGATAAAAGAAGAAGAAAAAGCCTTGGAACCTATGCTTAAGCAAATTAAGGATGTTCTTGGCGAAAAAGTAAAAGAAGTAGAATTTACCAACCGCCTTACAAGCTCACCTGCCTGCGTAGTATCGGCAGAGGATGATATGGGCTTGGAAATGCAACGTATCTTGCAAGCAGCAGGACAGCAAGTGCCTTCAATCAAACCTATTTTTGAAATTAATCCTGAGCATGCGCTAATTAAGCGCCTGCATAACATCAATGATGACAGTCAATTTGCTGAGTGGGTTGTAGTGCTATTTGAACAGGCTGTTTTAGCAGAGGGCGGACAATTGGACAATCCTGCTGACTTTGTAAATCGGGTTAATAAGCTGTTGTTAGAGGCATAGAAAATAAAGGTCTTAAATATAAAAACCTAGGTCGGGCCCCTGGCCCGACATTTCACACCTGAGGAAAATTTATGCCTCAAATCACTCTAAAATTATCAAATAATATTGATCTAACTGAGCTAAACTTTACTGATCTCTTCCGAGCTATTCACAAAGAGCTTGAACTGATACCGAGTCTGGATGTTACAACTTGTCAAAGCGGAGTCATTCAGGAAGTCTACTCCTACCTTGGTCTGGGTGATAAAAAAACAACCAAAATCTATTTAGAAATTCTTTGGCTCGAAAATCAGCAGCGATTACTAATAAAAAATGACCTTGCAAAAAACTTGATGAAGCTTTTAAAAAATAAGCTTACACCACCCATAGAGGCACAAAATCTACTATGCAATCCCAGAATTCGTATAGGGAATTTAGGTGTGATTGGTGAGGATTATTATATTGTAAGTCAATGAATGTCAGGCAAAAAAGTAGATTAAAAGCAGCACTTTTTGGCCTTTGGAGAGAGACAACACCTATAATTAGGCCCTACTAGAGCATTACTTCGAGATCATTCCTATAGTTTTCAGCCAAATTTCTACTAAATGAGGCCATTTTGTTATTTCAAGATGAGTTCTATTGTCTTTTTTCCGCATATGACCAGGATAAAGTGCAATGGCAAAATCTTGACGACAATTTTCTTTATCAGCCGCATCAATTGGAGAGTATGCGCGTTTGTTAAAATGTGTGCTGAGATGAGGAATCATAAGCATTGGTCGCTTAATTTCTTCTTCTGAATTCAAAAAAATTTATAGCTAAAACTCCCAGGGTAGAACCTCAAAACGCCTTAGCTATTCGACATAAGTAAAATTAATAATTGCACTCATTGATTAAATGTAGGTCAATATGGTATAATAATCTCTTCTGACGAGATGATCTATGCAAACCAAGAATCTGAGGTAATTTAATGAAACGTAAACTCGACAATACCGTCCTTAGTAAAGAAGAAAATAAGAATATAATAAATGGGCATTTTGAGTGCCCAGAAGAAATTACCTCCATTGGCGATTGGGCATTTTATAGAAATAATAACTTAATTAGTATCACCTTGCATCAAGGGGTTATCTTGATTGGAGAATATGCATTTGCAGAATCCAACTTAGCCCGAATTAACTTGCCTCAAGGCATAACTTCGATTAAATCTTATGCATTTTGGTTCTGCAATTTAGTGAACATTAACTTGCCTCAAGGTCTTAAATCGATTGAAGCCTTTGCATTTTATGCATGCAGCAACTTAACTAGCATTACCTTGCCTCAAGGGCTGGAGAAGATCTCACAAGACGCTTTTGATGAATGCGAGAAGCTCCAGTGCATTTTTATCGACAGCAACAGCGACGATGAAATTAATCGGATACGCGAGCTCTTGCCTAAGCACCTACAAGAAAAAGTCTCTCCTTGTATTCACTGGTGGTTAAACGCCAAAGAGGTCTTAACGAAGAATTTTCCTGAGGATGTTTGCAATACAATTTTTGACCAAGCTAAGTTCACTTTTTTTAAGAAAAAGAATGATATCTCACCTAATTACTCTATGTCGCTTTTAGATTACTTAAGATACAGCTAGTGACAAGATAAACCTCAGTTAATTTGATAAAGCTGATTAATTAACTGTTTTCTCTGAGTAAATTCCTGATTTCGACAATCAGGGATTGCTCCATCACAAGCCTTTCGAGTGTATCTTTTTCTAGAAATACGCAGTGATTTTCAAATTATTTATGACAGGATCTACCAAAAAAATCCTCGCCTTGGCGAGGATTTTAAAAGCTTTTGTAAGATTTTCACAAAGATGATAATGAAACAAATTACTCGTTTGTTAAACGAAAATATAACTTTAGCTAATAATTGCTCAGTTCACTGCCTTTCCCTAATAATTTAACAATTAAATCCGCTTTATTTTTTGCATTAAACTTGATTTTCAACGAGCTAATTCGATCCTCAATAGTACGGCAAGACAAGCCTAACTCTTGAGCAATTTCTTTCGCAGTTTTACCTTTCAGTATTAACGTAGCACATCTATTTTCCTTTGCTGTCAAAAATCGTGGCCCGGGTAATATCAATTTTTTTAGGATAATTTCTCGCTTGAGTTGCTTACTAGACAAAAAATTATCGTGATTAATTAAAACATTTGAAGTGCTTTGATCGGCATTTAGAATCATCTCATAGGCACCTGACAGGGCTTTTGAATTTTTAATCTGAGCGTTAAAAAACGTGATAAAACGATCGAGAATATCAAGATTATTTATATAGATTTGATGAATCGAGGGATTTGAGAGATGGGTACCAAAATGATAAAAATCAGTGTACCTACTTTGCTTTTTCATGATGGTGAAAATATGTTTGAAACCAAAGGCAGCAGAGTCTGCCAGCATTTTAGCGGTTTCACCTGAGCAATCTACCGTATCCCATAAAAGATATTCCCCTAAATCAGTCGTTTCTGTTTTAAAATTAACGCAGGGATCTGCTGTGAAATATTTTTTATTCAAATAGTTCAACAAGAATTGTGGATTATTGCACTGCACTGTAAGTTTATTATCATTAAAAATTTTAAGATGAGAAAATGTCGTAATATCCAGAAGATGAAGCGGTTCACATATTTGTTGTATGTCGGTAGCATGAATAATAGAGGGATGTGTCTGAAATTGTTCGATCATTTATAAATCTGGGTTGAGGTAATGTGCAATTGTAACAAATAATCAGCATTTAAAATGCATCCCAATGCTGACCTATAAATATAAAGGACCAATTTGGTTTAGGGGGCTAGTTACACCTGTTTCATGTATTTTTTAAGCTCCATAGCCGGTGATATCTCAAAGCCAAATTTATGATAAAACTCTGAGGCTGTTGAATTTCCAGGCCATACAAATAAACCTATTGAAGCATAATTTTTGTATTTAATTTTATCAATTAAATGATTCATCAATAAAGTACCAAGAGCTTGTCTTTGGTAATCAGGATGCACACAAATATCGTAAAACATACACATTTGAGCATCTTCTAAAATTCGTCCAAAACCAATTAATTTGTCCAATTTTTTGATATAGGCTATGTAAGTACTCGAAGCAAGTGCAGTTTCCCATTGTGCTTTAGTAGGATAAAACTTTTTTCCCCATCCTACGCTAGCTGCAAGTTGATTAATCTCGGAAAAACTAATTCCATCTTTTGATTCTAAAATAGTAAAGCTATTTAGATTATGCACTGATACTCACAGAGAAATTATAAGATTGCACATTATAGGAATATTTTTATGGCATGTGTACCGTATTAGTACGGGAGTTCAAGGAAACAATCAAAAAAATATTATATATATATTGGCAGGATCTGACAAAAAAAATCCTCGCCTTGGCGAGGATTTTAAAAGCTTTTGTAAGATTTTCACAAAGATGATAATGAAACAAATTACTCGTCTGTTAAACGAAAATATTTTGTTCCAAAGTAACGCTGTAATTTTTTTCTGATTGTTCCACGGCTAATGCCAAGCATTCTGGCCGCTTGCAGTTGGTTGCCACGTCTCTTTTCCATAACAGCTTGAAGAAGAGGGGGCTCTACCTCAGAAAGAATCATGTCATATAGGTCATCAATGGATTTGCCTTTATTATCAGCAAGAAAACGGGTTACTAAGCCGTAAACTATATCTTGTAGGCCTTGATCCTGTTTGATGGTTTGAGTGGAGATTTGTGTATCAATGACATTCATCGTAACTTCCTTATTCTAGTTAAATCATATATCCCAATACTTCCATCATCTTAATGAAAGCAGAATTAATTCTACATGAAGGCTAAATGATAATCTACAATTTCCTAGATAAAATCAGCAGCTTAGTGAAATAATGAGCAGAGAAATGCAGGTCTAAACTAGTATTTAATTCAGCTCAGCCTGGATAAGCTCAGCAATTGAACAATCAGCCTGTTCAGCTGAAAGCAAATGCTTAATATCCTTAAGTTGCTTTTGCATGCGGTTGATGACTTCTTGATTTGTTAATAACTCAGTTAAAGCGCGTGTTAATTCAACTGGATTGCAATCGTATTGTAAAAGTTCTGGTACAACCATTTTATTTTGGAGAAGGTTGCATAAGCCCAAATATCTCACTTTGATAAATTTCATTATAACAACATAACTCAGCACAGAAACCTTGTAGATAATGCACATCGGTCTCTCTAACAAAGCACATTCTAGTGAGGCTGTACCTGAAGCGACTACCGCACAATCGCTACAAGCAACCACCTCTGTAGCCTTGCCTGATATGAAAGAGATGTTAACCTTAGATTTTGTAAAAAAATTTTTAATCTTTGACGGTTCTAAGTTACCCGCAATTGGAATGACAAAATGTAGATTTTCAATTTGCTGATTAAGCTTTTCTGCCGCTGCTAGTAGGACTGGCATATGTTGTTCGATTTCATTAATTCGACTGCCGGGTAACATGGCAACTAAGGTTTTATCTACAGGTAAATCTAACTTTTGCCGGTTAGATAGAATATCGTCGCAATGATTTATTTTTTCTACGAGAGGGTGACCGACAAAGGAGACTGGCACCTTTTCTTTTTCATAAATCGCTTTTTCAAAAGGAAGGATAACTGCCATTCTATCAACACAGGCACGAATAGTTTCAATTCGTTTAGCCTTCCAGGCCCAAATCTGCGGGCTGATGTAATACAAAACTCGAATTCCCAATTGTTTAGCCACTTTAGCCAGGCGTAAATTGAATCCAGGATAGTCAACCAATACTAGTAAATCAGGTTTAGTCTTTTTCAAATGAGCTGTAATTGTATGAAAAGCTTTACGGATGACGCCAAAATTTCGAATGACAGCGGTAACACCGGTAACGCCATAAATGGCTAAATCTGAGAGAAGATGAACCCCAGCCTCTTTCATATGCCTGCCGCCAATGCCGCTAAATTCAAAGTTTTTGTTGTCTCTAATAAGTTGACGGACAAAAGCAGCTGCATGAATATCACCGGATTCTTCTCCAGCAACGATTACAATCCGTTTAATTTCCTGCATTTCTATTAATCAGATTAGTATCGATTAAGTTAGATATTTTAGCAGCGGTAGACAAAGCGTCCCTTCCTTCTTCTCCTGTCACTAAGGGTGTTGAATTGGTTTCAATACATGCCAAAAAGGCTTTAATTTCTTCCAAAAGAGCATCGCCTTTTTCAAATACGGATTGGTGTCGGGTAATTTCAGGAATACCAGGAAACATTTCCCCTTCACCCTTTTGGAAAACAGCAAATTGTTTATTTTGATAATCAATTGAAATATAGGAGTTAGGT
>JACCWL010000274.1 GCA_013697645.1 Tatlockia sp.
ATCATATCCGCAATGGGACTATCTAGAGCTTGCTGATAGTCATCCTCTATGGGCATGCGCCAGATTTTTTCATTGCTTTCTTTCGCGGCATCAATAATTTCGCGTGCTAATTGGTCATCCTCAGTTACAAAACCAGTGGTGATATAACCTAAGGCTATAATAATCGCGCCAGTTAATGTAGCTATGTCGATAACCAGCTCAGGGTTAAAACGTTCAGCATAAGTTAAGGCATCAGCAAGGGCTAATCGTCCTTCTGCATCTGTGTTAATAATCTCGATCGTTTGTCCTGACATGCTTGTGACCACATCACCTGGTTTGACTGCAGTGCCGCTCGGCATGTTTTCTGCGCAGGCAATTAGGCCGATAAGGTTGACCGCTAATTTCAATTCACAACAGGCTTTTAAAGCACCTAATACGCTCGCAGCTCCGGCCATGTCGTATTTCATTTCATCCATGAAATTTCCTGGTTTAAGTGTTAAACCACCCGAATCAAAAGTAATCCCTTTACCGACAAGAACAATGGGTGGGCTTTCACCACCACCTTTATATTGCAATTCAATCAAACGCGGTTCTTCTGGACTGCCTTGAGCAACAGCTAGCAAAGCCCCCATTCCCATTTTACCGAGGTCTTCTGGGCCCATGACTTTAACGCTTAGATTTTCATGTGCTTTTTCTAAAGCTTGAGCCTGTTCGCCGAGATAAGTGGGGGTACAGACATTAGCCGGTAAATCAGCTAGGGTTCGAGTAAATTGGATGCCAGCAGCAATGGCTCTACCTTCCTCGATAGCCTTATTCGTAGCGCTTGGAAGATAAAAATGCACTGAATTAAGCTTTGGTTCCTTTTTATTTTTGGTTTTAAATTCAGATAAGTGATAAAGCCCGGCATCAATTTGGAGAAGCATTTGTTGCAGTTGCCAATCTGCATCGTGATCCACGATTTGAGGTAGGCAAAAACAAGCTGAATTTACACGTTGCTTAATAAGATCAGGAACAAGATCTTTAAGGTATTTCTGTAATTTATTAGCCTTAAACTCTGTCTTTTTGCCGCAATGTAAAAGCAAAAGACTGTGCCCCTCAATTTCTGCCTGCCATAATGAATCACCGGCCTCGCTTAATTTGGCAAATAAGCAGGAGATGAGTTGATTGTGTTTTTCATCTAGGGTCTTAACAAGCTCGGGAAAATCATCATCAGCAAAGAGACCCAGAACCAGGCATTCGCTTGTTTTTAAGGTTGCTGTTTCTACAAGGCCGTAATTCATTTTTGATTCCTATGGCAAAAACTGCTAGTTTACCTAGGGTTTTTTGACATTTCTACTACGAGGGTATATTTAAATCAGCCCCTTGAAGCCCCGCGAATGTGCACTTTTTTATTAGGCAGAGAATATAAGTCGTGTTGATTTTTCGATATTTGGCAAAAGAAGTCTTCTTCACTTTAGTGGCTTTGACTATTATTTTAATGCTCATTTTCTTGTCCAATCAGTTTGTTGGTTATTTGAATCGAGCAGCTGGTGGTCAATTTTCAAGCATGATTATTATGAAATTAATGATGTTTGAGATTCCCAATCTATTGGTTTTGCTTTTACCGCTTGGATTTTATGTGGCTCTCCTAATCGCATATGGTCGTTTATATGCAGAAAGTGAAATGACGGTCTTACACGCCTGCGGCTACAGTCCATCCCAATTACTAAAATCTAGCCTTGTGATGGCAACTATTGTTTTCATTGTGGTATCCATTATTATGATTTGGCTCAGTCCAATAATTAATACAGAACGCACACAACTTCTGAAAACTTCAGCTTCAGGCGTAAAAAATTTAATTCAACTCATTCAGCCAGGTCGTTTTCAGGCCGATGGTCGAGGTGGAAAAATTTTCTATGTTGAGTCAATGAATCGTGATCATAGCAGGGCAAAAAATGTATTTTTGGCCCATTTAAATATTAATAAATCGCAACCATCCTGGGATATTGTATGGGCAGAAAAGGCCTTTACAGAATCAGATCCAAAAACCTCGGAAGAATATCTTATTATGCAAAAAGGTCAGGTCTACCAGGGATTTCCAGGATTTGCTAATTATCAGGTTGCCGAATTTGATCAATATAACCTTCGCATTCCACATCAAAAAATTGCAGCAGTACATAATGATTTGCGTACAGCAACGCTAGCAAGTTTATTGCCTTTTAATAATCCTGATAAAGCCAAAGCTGCTGAATTACAATGGCGCTTGTCAGTGCCAATCATGGTTTTTGTTTTGACGCTTGTAGCAGTGCCTCTTAGTCGGGTTAATCCACGTCTCGGAAAGTATGCAAAATTATTGCCTGCTATTGTAATTTATATTATCTACGCCAATTTCATTTTCGTTTCCCGTGATTGGATGATTTCAGGAAAAATACCCTGGTGGATAGGCGTTTGGTGGTTGCATTTAACGATTGCTTTATTAGGGGGATTATTAATCTGGCGTAATCGGGTCAAATTATCATGAAAATACTCGATCGCTATATTGCTAAGACGATACTTTCTTCGATTGCTTTAGTGACCTTAGTACTCGTTGGGTTACAGATTTTCATTCTCTTTGTCAGTCAGATTCATGATTTAGGCAAGGCTGATTTTACGTTCATGCAAACTGTTCTTTTCGTATTGCTGCAAATGCCCTATCAAGTCTATCTTTTTATTCCCATGGCTAGCTTGTTAGGTTGCTTAATTGGTTTGGGTATTTTAGCTAATAATCGCGAATTAATTGTGATGCGTGCGGCGGGAATGTCCATCGGGCAGATCACTGTAGCGGTGCTTAAAGCCGCAATGATCGTGGTTATTCTTGTCACGGTATTTGGCGAAACCTTAGTACCGCGAATGGCACATTTCGCCAATGATCGTAAAACACAGGCTTTAAGTAGCGGACAAGCTCTGCGAACTCCTCGGGGATTATGGATACGCAATGCCAATGATTTTATAGTGATTTTCACAATTATGCCGGGTGGAAGTCTAAGTTATGTTTCTCAATTTCGCTTTGATGAGGCTCATAAACTTCGCCTTGCTCGCCATATTTACCGACTTGATTATGTCAATAATCAATGGATAGCAAACGGGATACGAGAAACAATCATTAATAATGATAGTACCCAATCGAGAAACATTGACCAAATGATATGGGATGTTCCCCTACAACCAAAAATTCTTAAAGTAAGTGCGTCTGAGCCTGACGAAATGACCTTGCACCAGCTGAATCAGTTTTTACGCGCGCAAAAACTGAGCCACCAAAATGCGTTTCAGTATAAACTCTCATTCTGGCAACGAATAATTCAGCCTCTTACTACTGTGGTAATGATGTTACTGGCTATCCCTTTTATCTTTGGGCCATTACGCTCATCAACGATGGGTTCTAAATTACTGGCAGGGGCAACGGTTGGTTTTGGCTTTTACATTATGAATAAATTTTTTGGTCCAATCAGTTTAATTTATCAATTGCCGGCGCAATTTGCGGCTATTGGGCCTACTGTTGTATTTGGTCTTTTAGCCCTTTATTTAATGTCTAGGATGAGGTAAATGCTGATGTCTCTTATTTTCCGACATTTGTTTGAGGCTCTTTTAAATCCATTTTTTTTAATTTTATTAGTGTTTGCTTTCTTGTTAGTTTTGTTATGGCTCAATGGCTCAAGTTTGAGTCTTCATATCGGTTTTTTTGTCGTCTTTATTCTATTGATTTTATTCAGCTCAGGTTGGTTAGTTGAACGGTTAACCCGCCAATTAGAAGATAGTTATTCCCCTTTGACAAAAATTGATCCGGCTGTCCATTGGGTGGTGATATTAAGTGGCGGTCAGGCACATTTAACTAATTTGCCGACTAATGATCTTTTGCACGGCGTAAGCATTAAGCGATTAATTGAAGGTCTGCGCCTTTATCGCCTATTACCACATAGCAAATTGCTTTTAACAGGAGGGGGTTATGGTTTTGAAGTCGCAGAAGCCACGCATTTAGCTGAGTTGGCTTCATGGTTTGCAATTCCTTCAAGCGATGTTGTTTTGGAAACGAAGTCAGTAAATACAGTAGAGCAAGTCAAAGCCATTAAAGAGATAGTCCATGATGAACCTTTTTATCTAGTCACTTCTGCTATCCATATGCCCCGTTCAATGTGCCTTTGTGAGGCCAATGGTCTTCATCCTATAGCAGCGCCTACAGATTACACGCTTTATTGGAATGATAAGCTTTGGCCAATTCGCTATTTACCAAACAGCCATAATCTTTTTTATTTATCGGTGGTGATGCATGAGATCTTGGGAAGAACCTGGGCAAAAATAAGAGGCCATTGCTAGAATGAGAGCCGTAGCCTGGTTAGCGCGACAGCGATAACCGGGATTGTCAAGCCACCGCAACCTGATTATCGCCCTGTGTAATCAAGGTTTATCATTAAATTGTTACAGAATTACGATTATCCCTTTCAGTTTCAACTAAAAAAACGCGTAGGTCGGCGCCCCTGGCCCGACA
>JACCWL010000070.1 GCA_013697645.1 Tatlockia sp.
GGGTTATTGCTTAGTTCATGTGGCCGAAGCCCAGATTCACAATTTTATGTGCTTAACCCAATTTCGCCGCAGTCGAACAAGTTAAAAAATTACAATCATCTAAGAATTGGAATAAACAGAATTCATGGGCCTTCTTACCTGGCTAAACCGCAATTAGTAATTCATTGTTCTGCACATGAAGTTAAACTCGAAGAATATCATCGATGGGTAGAAACCCTAGCCCACAATACCCAGCGGGTTATAGAGGCTAATCTTACGACTCTATTACCAGGTGCCGCCTTTGTCTCTGAGCCCTGGGATGTTAATTTTAAGCCACAATATCAATTGCAAGTTGATATTGTGCAATTTGAAGTGGATATCTATGGCAATAGTAGATTGAGCGCTGACTATCTTATTTATTCAGAAAATCACTTAAATAGTAAGGGTAGTCTTGTTTACCATCAAAAAGTAAATCCCCCGATAGTGGCAAATCTCGTTGCTTCTATGAATATGAATTTAACTCACCTCACCAGAGACTTAGGTAAAGTTTTGGCTAGCTTAAAATAGCCCTATGGGGTTTATTGGATTCAGGTGCGGAGGAAAGGTTCCAAAAGTTATGGCAATGGGTGCGGCAGGAGTATATCTGCAAACCCGAATCTTACAGGGCTTGCAGATTTTATTCGTTCACAGATTCAAAAAGTCAGAAGTTCGTCTATCAACCTGTCATCTTCTGAGGGTTGACGGTTCCCTGCATTGGCATCGCCAGCATTCTCAGAGCCTGTTAAAGTAAGCGTTGGTGCAGGATTTTTGAGAGCTTCAGTTAGGGTTATAAAAGTATAGCCATTTTGTTTATACATTTGAATAATATCATTTAAGGCATAGCTATTTAGTAAGTTCGCATGGATTAATAGAATTTGCTTTACTGGTTGTCCCTTAGCTCGCTGTTCAGCCCGCAATGTTTGCTCCCAGATAAAAGCAAGATAGCGCGCCTTTAACTTATTCACATAAGCCTCTCTTTGACGGTAGGGAACATGATAGAGCTGTTCATTAAAGCGAAAATCTTTCGAATCAATGGTAACTGGGGCGATAACATAATGTTTTTCGTTGAGGTAATCGAGAACCTTCGGTTTTGTTGTTTTATTCCCTTCAGCAAGGTAAGGGTAGCGGAAATATTTGGGCTCTGTTAATAATGGTGTGAGAATCTTATCAGCCTTATCAAGATCAGCGATATATTTTTCCGCACTCATCTGATTTAAGTTGTAGTGGGAATAGGTATGATTTCCAACTTCAAAACCTGCTTTTTTAAACTGCTCTAGAAAATCCCATTGCCCGTTTGCAATTGCTCCGGCTATGACAAAACCAGTTGCAGGTATCTTGTTAATGGTCAGTGCTTCAATAATTTTATTAAAACGTTCAGTAGCTCTTTGTTGATTACCAGCAGTATCCATTTTGGAAGCCACGAGTGGCAAATCATCAATAGTGAGTGCAATCTCACGAGTTTGGCCAAAACAAGTAAAAGAAGTTAGAAGTACACACAGAAAGTATAGTTTTCTCATCGACAGTCCTTTATCGGCTAGAGTAGGTAAAACTTAGTGTAGCAGGGGATAATAAAAGAAGCGAAAAAATTTGTTGTAGGATCTGAACTCCACAAGACGGACGGTCATATTTGGCCCATCTTGAGAGAAAAGCGCAACAAAAAATGCTCACATCGTTACCTAGGCTGCACTTTTTTATCGCGCTTTTCTCTCCACCTGGGCTTAATCTGTCCGTTCGTGGAAACATTAGCATTTCTTATCCGAGCTATTAGATTTTAGCTTCAAAACGAAAGGTGAATAACAGCGAGGAAGCTTAAATTTTTAATCTTTGCTTTGTAAGTGATTTATCAAAAATTGCTTGACAGTTTGGGGGTGTCTCTTTACACTGCGATTCTCTTTTTGTGGGGTTATAGCTCAGCTGGGAGAGCGCTTGCATGGCATGCAAGAGGTCGGCGGTTCGATCCCGCCTAGCTCCACCATCATCAACTTTAGTTGGTGATGTAGAATCTCTAGTCCCCATCGTCTAGAGGCCTAGGACACTGCCCTTTCACGGCGGTAACAGGGGTTCGAATCCCCTTGGGGACGCCATTTTGGCAATTGTGTTAGTTGTGTTTTGTAAATCTTATAAGTCCCGCAGGTCCCCATCGTCTAGAGGCCTAGGACACTGCCCTTTCACGGCGGTAACAGGGGTTCGAATCCCCTTGGGGACGCCAATATCTCTATTAGTATTGGCGTAATAATATCTCCGAATGCTAAATCTTCCAAGTATTCTCTAAAGTCTTTCAAAAATTGTTCGTGTATTAAATCCAAACAAGCGTTCGTGCATTCGATGTGCATACTCGTCTGTCATGTTAGCAATATAGTCAGAGATTACACGAAATGCTGACATTTCATCCTCGGCTTGAAGAAATATAGCCCGATTCTTATTATCTAATAAACTTAGGGGATTAGAACTGATGGCATCAAAAAGCCTTAAAACTACGGTTTGGCCTCCGTATTCAAAGGTGCGGGCTTCTTGTGAATCGATGACATGTATATAAACACAATGCATCAAATAATTAAGTAAAGCACTAGCTTCAGGATGAAGCATTATATTGTGCTTTAAGAGGGGGTTTTCAAAGCCTTCATCGGTTATTGAAATATGAATAGCGGTTATAAAATAATTAACCAGTTCACCGATTGCCTGTTTACGTTGATATATCTCTTGGCTAAAAAGTAATTCAAGAAAACCATCTTGATTTATTCCAAGTGGGGTTGCAAAGAGAAGCTCGCGAAAGGTTTGATTATCTAAATCTGTGCGGTCAATTAAACGCAGATGAATAGCATCTTCCAAATCATGCACACCATAGGCAATATCATCAGCTGTATCCATAATTGAACAATCAAAACTATGAAAGGCAGCTTTTCCATGCTCAAATTTTTGCGGTTGACACTTTAGTGTTTGAAACAAAGTTCTATCCTGTTCGCTAAAAGGAGATAAGAGCCAGTCAATTTCTTCTTGTTCACAATCAAAATAAGCTTTGGGCGGCAACCAATCATTAATACGAATAGGTTTTAGGGGTTCAACAGCCTTAGGCAATTCTGTTGCAATGACTTTAGAACGACTCACAGGATATTTAAGAATACCAAGTAAAGAACGACGCGTAAGATCAAGGCCATGAATACCATAGCTATTTTCAACTTTGGTAAGCAAGCGTAAGGTTTGTCCATTTCCTTCAAAACCGCCATGATTACGCATCATATAATTCAAAGCAACTTCGCCGCCATGACCAAAAGGAGGATGGCCTATATCATGTAATAAGCAGATAACAGACATTAAATCGTCGTTTGGTAATAGTCCGGGAAGGATGGATTGTTGGTGGTTGCTGGCAAGGTTAGACACAATCGAGCTGCCAATTGAGGCGACTTCAATCGAATGGGTTAATCGCGTGCGATGAAAATCACCTTCATCTGTGCCTAGAATTTGAGTTTTACGTTGCAAGCGACGGAAAGCTGGGCAATGGATAACTCGGGTCCTGTCCCTTTCATAAGGACCACGATGATCTTGGTTGCCACGTTGATTGGTTTGCCCTGAGCGTCTATGAGTCCACATATCAATTTTTCAATTTAAAAGCCCATACTTTATGCGATATCCACTTATGAAACAACTGGCTTGAGTCTTTCTCGTCTTAGTTAAAGTTTTTTGGGGAATGACAGATAACTCTAATGAGCAAGAACTCCTAAGAATACTAATAAGAGGAGCAAGAAATGATTAAGAAATTACAGTTCCTGGGACTTTGTCTTTGTGCTAGTGCTTTAACAGCTTGCGTTAACTCAGATTCGAATTATCATAATTTTCAAAGTTATTACACCACTTACAACTCCCAACCTTATGGAGAAGAGACTGCTCAGTATTCACAAACCGCTGATTATTCCGAAAATGACAATTATCGTCAATCAACAGCTACAGTACCGGATTCTTATTATACAGGTTCAACTCGAACACCCACTTCGCACAAGGATTTAGATCGCAATTGGGTTAATGGTCAAAATCCGAAAGCTTATACCATTCAGGTTGGTGAAAGCGAAAAAGCCTCCCAGGTTGCAGACAGGCTTTATAAAGCACCAAAAAGCGATCGCTCAGCAGAAATTAAATACAGTCGCGACGGCCGCACCTACTATAAAGGCGTTCATGGATCTTACAATAACTATGAAGATGCTCAAAAAGCCCTAAATAATTTACCGCAAGAACTTAAACAAGGGGCCGATATAAAACCTTGGAGTACTGTGCAGGAGAATAATTAATAGTTAAGAACCTTTGAGTAGATTTGCGTAGGTCGGCGCCCCTATCCCGACAGGGCTGTCACAGGTAAGAGTTGTCGGGCCAGGGGTGCCGACACACGTTAAATTAGGATCAATGGTTAAAAAATCTTTATTTGGCTGAAATTATAACTAATAATTTAACTACACCCGGCGTTGCAGTCTGCTCGGCTGTGAATTGTTTTAGGGTGAAGATGTACTCGTTATTCAAAGTCCATAGCCACGATAAAAATTGCTGATAAGGAACCCGGTCAAAGGATAGTTGAATATCTCCCGGTCCTGTTTGTTGCAATTGATAGGGAAATTGCCGGAAGGGCTTATCGTTTAATTGATTACCAATTAAAGCTAAGAGTTTGGTATTGGAAATGGGCTGTGCTTTAGATTTGATTTTAGTTTGCTGACGGACTTGTTGCATCCAGGCAACGGTTTCTTGTTTTTCAATTAATTGCTGAGTTTTATCATTAACTGCGGTTGTTAGCGGGGAGTAAATGAGCAGATAAAACAAATAGATAAGAATGCAAACCGACCCAATGCCCACTAGCCAGCGTTCGCGTTCATTTAAATTATTCCAATAATTTGCTATCACAGGGTTAATTCCAAAGTGCTTATAACTTGTTCATCTCGGGTAGAAGCCTGGGTTTGTCTAACTTTTACTTTATTTTGCTGAAGCTTAGACTGAAAATCTTCCAAACTTTCAAAGTTTTTGGCTATCATTGTTAGCGTAATCGTTTGATTTTGATAGCGAAATTGTTCAATCGTTACTGAGGTGCCAGAAAAGGTTTTTGCCAACTTATCAACTAAGGTCCAAAAAGTTGAATCAGCGGTGCTTTGATTTGTTTTGATAAGCTGGCTAATACGGAATTTTGGGTTAATTATAGTCTTTGCTTGTGGAAAAAATTCGCGGTAAACCACGGCGATTTTTTCATCAACAGCGGCAGTATCTTTATTAAGATAATAAAGTTTTATAGTATTAACTGCGAGTACAGCGACTAGCCAAAGAAGACACATACCGGCGGTTGCTTGGTATAAACGTTTAGTTTTTCTATGAGAGCTACCGTGTTGAAATTCACCTTGGCAAAGATTCATCGGGCGGGTATTTTCTAAACGTCGAGCCAGCCAAAGATAAGAAGGTTCTTGAATATCTATAATCTGCGCAAAAGGCAAGTTGAACAGTTCTTTAGCGCTGTCGCTAAAACGGTAAATTAATCGATCCTCGCTCCATTGTTCAAAATATAAAGGGGCAAGATCGGCATCTAATACGCCTTGCAATGTGGCATCATTCACCAGTAAAGAAGACTCCATGACGGCAAGTTCGTTGGTTTTGAGGGCGAACCAATCAATCGTTAGCAGATCAAAATTGATGCTCTGGGTATCAAGGGTTGCGATGAGGTCTTTTAGGTAATTTTTATCCGTCACGACGACTAAATATTGGCCATTTTGATAATGTTGACTAGCAAAGGCAAAATGCAGCGTATCAAAATTTTGGGCTAATTTGTCTTCTAAGGCAAAAGGAATAGCAGCACGGGCTTTCCTTTCAGCAAGCCAGGGCAAATTAAGCTTAAGTACACTAAAAAAGGCCGCTGGAGCAACAATGAAGGTTTGAGAATTGACTTGCATGCTTTTAATTTCAGCAAAATTACGTTGAGCAAGTGGGGCGTCTATCTCGCCTTGTTGATCTAATTTTAGACACAGGCAACCGCTTTCATTGAGGTGTTGAGTAAACAGAAAAGAGGTAGCCACATTAATATCCTTTAATTAGGCGATCGACCGGCCATTTTTTTCTAAAAGAAAGGTCAGCCCAGTGACCCGACCTATCAAATCTAACGTAGGTCGGCGCCCTTGGCCCGACATTCCCTCAACCTAGGCATAAGCAAATTTTCTAGCTGTAGCCGCGGTATTGGCCCATTGATTTTTCAATTGTTGTGAAAACAGGTAAACAGCCATAGCATATTGTGGGCTAGAGTTATAACGTGTGATTACATAAAAATTAGGGTAAGCCATCCAGAATTCTTGACCCGTTTGAGTTTGTAACTCTACCAAACCGACTTTAGCAGGTACGTTAATCGCTGCGGTTAAGGGCTTAATGCCAGCTTCTCTCAATTGTTTAACACGATAGCTTGCTATTCTGTTTGCCGAATTGATAGTTCTATAGCCAGAGCCTATAACTTGTGCTGGCTGAGCAATGCCTTGATTCATTTTCCAGCCATGTTTATGGAAATAATTCGCAACCGATGCAATGACCGCATCATCGTCATTCATTAAATCTATTTTAGGATTTGTATTGTAATTTGTTGCGTAGTAACGGTAAGAGCTTGGCATGAATTGCGGTTTACCCATTGCTCCGGCGTAGGAACCAAAGTATTGCGTAGGCTTTACCTGATGTTCACGGCAGAGTAGCAAAAATTCGCTTAGTTCCTTTGTAAAATACGGTGAACGCTTGGGATAATTAAAGGCCAGAGTTGATAAGGCATCTAGGACACGATAATTTCCTTGATGCTTGCCATACAGAGTCTCGACACCAATAATGGCAACAATAATATTTGCTGGCACGTTAAATTGTTTTTCCGCTTTTTCGAGCGCTACAGAATTTGCACGCCAAAATTCAATACCTGCCTGTACTCTTTCTGAGGTCAGAAATAATTGTTTATAAATATCCCAAGTTTTTTTCTCAAAAGGTTTGTCCATTGATTCGATGATTTGCGGCTGAATTTGAACTTCATTCATTACAGAAATTAACTCAGCCTTTTTAAATCCATGCTGCTTGACCATTTTGTTGATGAAGTTTTTCACGTCCTCTCGTTGTGAAAACGATGAATCAGCTAAGGCTATGCAAGAATTTAAGAGCATTGAGAGGCATAAGCAGGCAGTAAACAGTCGACGCATTTGTCATCCTTAGCTGAATTTAAAAACTCGATTATATCTCCTTGGAAATGAAGACGACAGTCATTTTTTTTTAATAAGGTAAAGATAAGGTGACTTTTATCCGGAATGACGTGCCATGTTCTGGTAAGAAAACAGCAAATTGGCAAGAAATTATATCCTCCTATATAGAATGACTGCTTTCTGCTCGACGATAATTAAGTTAGAATAGCAAAATTTGTCGATAGAGTTGTCCAGTTGAGTGATTTAACGCGCATCCGTAATTTTTCTATTATTGCCCATATTGATCATGGTAAATCCACCTTGGCTGATCGATTCATTCAGTTTTGTGGTGGATTAACCGACAGGGAAATGTCTGAGCAAGTGCTTGACTCTATGGATATTGAGCGAGAGCGGGGCATTACCATCAAGGCACAGAGTGTTTCCTTAAACTATAAAGCCCTAGACGGTAAAACCTATTTGCTTAATTTCATTGACACGCCAGGCCATGTGGATTTCAGCTATGAAGTCTCCCGTTCGCTTGCCGCTTGTGAAGGCGCTATCCTTGTCGTTGATGCTGCTCAAGGCGTGGAAGCACAGACGGTTGCTGTTTGTTATACCGCTCTTGAAGAGGCTCTGGAAATACTTCCCGTTCTAAATAAAATTGATTTACCGCAGGCTGAGCCTGAGAGGGTGATTGCTGAAATTGAAGATATAATCGGTCTCGAAGCGCATGATGCTATCCATGTCAGTGCTAAAAGTGGTTTAGGCGTTCAGGATGTACTTGAGGCACTGGTGGTTAAAATTCCTCCGCCGCAAGGTGATTCTGAGGCACCCTTACAGGCTTTGATTATTGATTCTTGGTTTGATAGCTATTTAGGAGTGGTTTCCTTAGTTCGTGTTGCTAATGGCAGCATGAAGAAAGGGGATAAAATGCGGGTGATGTCGACCGGTCGTGTTTATGAAATCGATCAGGTTGGCATTTTTACACCCAAACGAACCAAGCTTGCAGTCTTGCAGGCTGGTGAGGTTGGTTATTTAGTTGCTGGCATTAAAGAAATTCAGGGCGCGCCAGTGGGTGATACCCTAACTCTTGAAAAAAATCAAGCTTCAGCAGCTCTACCCGGTTTTAAGCGAGTTAAACCCCAGGTTTATGCTGGTCTTTTTCCGATTAGTGCCGATGATTTTGAAGCCTTTCGTGAGGCGCTGGCTAAATTAAGCCTCAATGATGCTTCTTTGTTTTATGAACCTGAATCTTCAGAAGCCTTAGGTTTTGGTTTCCGCTGTGGCTTTTTAGGCATGCTGCATATGGAAATCGTTCAGGAGAGGCTTGAGCGAGAATACAATCTGGATTTGATTTCAACTGCACCTACGGTTGTTTATCAAGTTATCAATACAAAGGGTGAAACCCTCATGATTGATAACCCTTCCCAGCTACCGCCTCAACAGCAAATCAGTCAAATGTTTGAGCCCATTGTGCGAGCTAATATTTTGGTGCCGCAAGACTATCTTGGCCAAATTATTACCTTATGTATTGAACGGCGTGGGGTGCAAATCTCTATGTTATATAGCGGTCGACAAGTGTCGGTTACCTATGATCTGCCGATGAGTGAAGTGGTCTCTGATTTTTTTGATAAATTGAAATCGGTTAGCCGAGGTTATGCTTCACTGGACTATAGTTTTATTCGCTTTGAAGAAGCTAATTTGGTAAAAATGGATGTCCTAATTAACTCAGACAAGGTCGATGCTCTGGCCATTATTATCCATCGAGATACGGCTCACAGCCGCGGGAAAGTGCTTGTAGAAAAGATGCGCGAACTAATACCCCGGCAAATGTTTGATGTGGCCATTCAGGCGGCTTTAGGCAATCAAATTATCGCCAGACAAACCGTTAAAGCCTTACGTAAAAATGTAACAGCAAAATGTTACGGCGGAGATGTCTCCCGTAAACGTAAATTGTTGGATAAGCAAAAAGCAGGTAAAAAGCGAATGAAACAAGTGGGGCATGTTGAGATCCCACAAGAAGCATTCATGGCTGTTTTTCAGACAGACCGAAAAAAATAGATCAGTTTTATGCCCTAACAATGCCTTGGAAATGATAATTTCCTGGCAAGTCAAAAAAGACTTGGCTCAAGATGGGCTTTGATGAATCATTAGATGGGGAAGTTTTAGATATGAATTTCGCACTTTTATTAGTAGTTTTATCCCTTATTAGTGGGCTTATTTATCTGCTGGATGTCCTTTTTTGGGAAAAAAATCGTAGCGCTTCTCAAAAACCAAATAAGGTAGTTGAGTACTCACGCTCCTTCTTCCCTGTATTTATTCTTGTTCTATTATTACGCTCCTTTCTTTTAGAACCTTTCCGAATACCTTCTGGTTCTTTGGAACCTACTCTAAGAGTTGGTGATTTTGTTGCTGTGAATAAATTCGCCTATGGGCTTAGGCTTCCCGTTTGGGAAAAAAAGGTAATTCCTATTTCTAACCCTAAAACTGGCGAGGTTGTTGTTTTTCGTTGGCCGCCAAACCCAAGCTTTGATTATATCAAGCGTGTTATAGGCGTATCCGGAGATAAGATTGGTTATCACAATAAGGTATTAACAATTAATGGCAAGGAAATGAAACAAACCTTTGTCGAATATACGACAGATGAAAGTTCAGGCAAGGCCGTGGCTAAGTATCAAGAGGATCTGAATGGAGTTAAGCATGATATCTATCTGCGTCCTGGTTCAGCTGCTGAAGATTTTGAAATTGAGGTTCCCGCCGGACAGTACTTTATGATGGGTGATAACCGTGATGATAGCGCCGACAGCCGGTTTTGGGGTTTTGTAGAAGATAAGTATCTACGCGGTAAAGCCTTTATCGTGTGGATGAGCTGGAATGGAAAAACCGATAGTATCCGTTGGTCAAGGATAGGACGATTTATTAATTGAGATTATTGTAATGGTTCCAATTGATTTAAAACGATTAGCTAATCGCCTAGGTTATACTTTTAAAAATCTTAGCTTTTTAAAACAAGCCTTAACGCATTGCAGCGCTGGGTCTGAAAATAATGAGCGTTTTGAATTTCTTGGTGATTCAATTTTAAATTTTATTATCTCTGATGCTTTATTTACAATGTTCCCTGAACAAAGTGAAGGGCAATTGAGCCGTTTGCGCGCCTTTTTAGTAAAAGGCGAAATGTTGGCGGAAATTGCTGTTGAAATTGAATTGGGTGATTTTCTCTATCTGGGACAGGGCGAATTAAAAAGCGGTGGTTTTCGTCGCGCCTCCATCCTTGCTGATGCTTTAGAAGCAGTTATCGCTGCGGTTTTTTTAGATGGTGGTATTGCAGAATCTAAAAAATTGCTTCTTAAACTTTACAGCTCGCGTTTAGCAGATGAATGTTTGAATAACAATGTAAAAGATGCAAAAACCCAATTACAAGAATTTTTACAAGCTCAAAAAAAACCGCTTCCTGAATACAAACTTATAAAAATTGATGGTGAAGAGCACGATCAAATTTTTCACATAAGTTGTAAAGTCAGTGGTATTAAAGAAGCTTCCTTAGGCTATGGCGCAAATCGTCGCAAAGCGGAGCAACATGCGGCAATTCAACTTTTGCAGCGGTTAAAACATTCTTAAATCTATCTTATTTTTTATCTCAGTTTAAAAACACTAGCACTCAATAGAGGTCTAATCATGAAAAAAATTACCAAAGATAAGTGGATACATTTCAGCTTATTTTTATTATTGGCATTACTTTGGAGTGGATCTTTCATCAATATTAAGATTGTTGTAGACGTACTTCCACCTATATTTTGTGCCCTAATCCGTGTACTCGTTTCTTTAATTTGTCTCACTCTAATCTATCTATCGATGGGCAAAAAGATTCTTGCTCCTACTTGGGGCTACTGGCGTGTCTGGTTAGCTGGGCTCTTTAATCAAGCTTTGCCTTTTGCTTTTTTATTTTTCGGCGAAAAATTTATTGCTCCTGGACTCGCCTCTATTATAAATAGTACTGTTTCCATTTGGAGCCTCCTACTTGGAACCCTTATCTTTTTTGATTTTAGTCAATGGACAGCCAATAAAGTTGCCGGCATTGCTTTAGGGTTTTGCGGTATTGTGCTTATATTTTCACCCTTTATTCACGGCAATGAAAACAGTCTGCTGGGTATCTTCGCTGTGACTGGGATGGCTATCTTTTATGCGATAGGAAGCTTAATAAATCAACACGTTATTTTTAAAAGAATGACTGTCAATTTCGAAACTAACTTAATACAACAACATATTTCCAGTATTTTGTTTTTAGTAGTCAGCTCTTTAACTTTAGAGTCATGGCCTTCCTTGATGAGTTTGTTGACTCCAAAATTACTTTTTTCATTCTTGTATTTAGGTCTTGTCGCCACTGCAATTTCTTGGAATATTTACTTCTATCTTATTAAAAAATGGGGAGCAGTTCGCGCCACCTCAGTGATGTATTTAGTACCGATGTTAGCCGTTACTTGGGATTTACTATTCTTGCATATAGAGCCTTCTAAAAATGAATTGCTAGGTATGGGCGCAATTTTAATTGGGGTGACGTTGATACAGTGGACGAGTAAAAAAGAAGTTTTTAGCAACCCTTCAACTACTGATCTGGATAAGGCTAAAAAACTAAATGCCAAGAGTTGATCTGTGCCACTAGCTTGCTAACCAGGAGCTAAAACTTAAACTCCAGGTTATTTTCTTGATTTGGATTGTTCGGGAAAGCGTGGTGAGACATAACCTTAGATGCTTCAAAAATATGGGGATGATTTGTATCAGTTTGAGGGTTAATAATTTGTTGAGAAGCATTTAATTGCTCTATTTCTTTACGGTAATGCGAGTGACTAGATGCTCTTCCTCTCGGGTAGGGGTCTGTTTTTTGATTTTCAAGCATAAACAGAGCATCTTCTTTTATGGATTGACGATATAATGTGTAGAGGATAGGAACTATAATTGTAAAAAAAGAAAACAAAACCACAATACAGAAGGTAGAATCAAATAGAGGCCTAAAAGCTTCTTCTACAAGGTCTTGGGGGTATTTATCACCCTGGTAGTCTGTGTAGCCTATAAGATGGGCTTTCTTAGAAACTATATCTGTACAGAATTCCTTACTTGGGTGAGTTTCTGAAATATTCCAACTATTTTTAGTTTGAACAGAAAAATAGGGAAAGCAACGATCAATCTCATTTCCGGCGGATTGACTCTTTTCTTTTTGTTTTGCAAATTCAATAGCTTCTTGTTCACTTGCAAATAAACAAATTCTGTCATTTTGAAAACTATTACCCAAACGATGGTTAAAATTCCTAGCTAAAACATGATCTAAAACTTTATCTTCTACTTTGTGATAGGTAGTGATAATTTTTCCAAACGACCAACTGGGTTTAGCGATTTCCAAAAAACCGCCTACAGCGAAATATTTTGGCATAATTACAGTCCTCAAATGTACTAATTGCGCAAATAATACCATATTGCCGCAGGAATTGACATAGTCTAACACAAGACATCGCCGTAAATGCACGCTAATTCTGCGATATAGAGGCACGACTGCTAAACTATTACCCTGAGTGAAATATAATTTAAGATAACGCTTAATATTTCGTTAAGGTGCACACTATATAATCATCGATCTATTGAAATCTGCTTATTAAAGCGCCTAGAGTTATTCATAGAAATAACCAATGAAGAGGTTACTATGAATTTTGAAGATTGGTGTTTTAAGATGTATGGGATTAGCAGTTTTTCTGAAGGAAAAATTATTAATCGAGTATTTATACCTGCAAAAGAGTTTTGCTATCTAGACTCCTTAATAGTGAAATGTAGAGGCTACCTTACTATTTACCAACACATGAAGGGTTTGACTCTAACTCAAAAAAGTTATGGCTGGCTTGAGCGAAATCTTAGCATCAAATTTGATTGTGGGAATGACGAATTTTTTGACCAACATGAGTTTGAAAAATTTAAAAAAAGATATTTCGATAATTTAGGTTTTGATCTGAGCCGCTTGCAACAACATAGAGTTCCTCCTGGGGTTCATATTAAAATAGAAGATGAACAAGCTAGGAAAAATTTTACCCAACTTTTTGCCCATTACAAACCCTATGAAAGTTTTGATCATCTAACTAAGAATTCTACCGTGCAAATGCCGGCAAAATTCTTAAAGCATCTTTATGCTAGCTACTATAAAAATATCAAGCCAGTCCATAATTTAAATTATTTACTACCGCATAAATGGCACCTTGAAAAATTATTAAGTCAAATTGAAATTCATAAGCTCCATACAAATCTAGATTCAACTCATGATTTATCACTGGATTACGATAATAAAAATTTTAGTACTATCGAAGCAGTTTCTTCTTATGCGCTCTCATTAAAAATGTATGCTGAACTGCATAGAAATGGTTTATCGACTGATGACTATAATTTGCTCTGTATGACCGCCTCTCTTTTGGTTGCCTATCACGATGCTGAACTTAAACAAAGTTTAAAGACTGATGTGATCTTTGTTAATTATATCAAATCGAACCTTTACCCCTCTATCGTATTTTCTCCTGTTGATGAATATCCCTTAATTGCCAATCTGCCCAACTCTAAGCAAATCTTTAAAATGATTGATGAAAATGTAGAAAATCTTTTATATGGGAATCCTAACGCGCGATTAGACGGTGGTTCTTATTTTTCTACTTACCGTTTTCTGCCAGATATAAATAACTGCTCTGATACCGATGAACTGATTTTAAATGGCGGTGGGATGCGAAGTCATTTTGCCATTTATAGATTGATCAAAGTGCCTATGTTAGCCAATGGCCAAATTCTCAAAGCCAATGAAAAACCTCATCACTATGCTTATTTCAAAGTTGAAAATAATTTAGGTATGGGTTGTAATTTTGAAAATTATCAATTAAAAACCTGTCTCGGAACCTATGTGACTCAAATAATGCCCTATACTCGTGTTAACGATGAATGGCTTCCCGTTCAGATAAATCCATGTACCTATCCTGAAGAATATCAAGCTGCAATGGAAGACACGCTCAAAGAGTTAATGAGAGTTGAACGCCAATTACTGTTTTATCGAAAACCCGATCACATTAAGACTATTTTGTCATCGGTTCCAGGTAGCGAGGAAGGGAATGAATGGCAACGTTTACATCAAATAAAAGTATTGTTAAGTGGTAGCACCTATTTTGAGACGGTGAGATATATCGCTCGCGATGTTGTCGACTCGTCTTCACATCACGAATGTTATGTAGAAAATCAAATAGGTTATATCCAAGAAGGCGGAAGCTGTCCTGTTTTTTCAGTTAAAAGTTTTGTAATCTCTATCTTAGGCCCTCAGCTAGCAACTTTAATTACTCATTTTATGCAGCATCACAGAGCTCAAGACTATGTTAGGGAATTAAAGAACGAGATTCGTTTAACCAATAAAGAAATTAAACAGCAAAAAGAAAATAGACAAAGCACTAACAACAATCATTTTTTTAAGATAACACAAAATTTTGCAGATTCACGTCAACCAGAACTTAGTGAAAGAACTCTGAATAGAACTGTGCCTGTATCAGGAGATCCTTCACTGCGTTCAGGATGAGGTGTTACGCACTCTAAATCACATGCCCTTAGGTGTATTTAGTCGTCAAGATTACTTGCAAACCCGCCGCCGTAAGTGATAAATAATGATAGCCGGGATCCGCTGTAGTGCGCTCTAACCACTCATTGGCAATACAAATATCCGTTAGTTTATGCACTAACTCAAAGCCTACAGCAGTTTTCAATTTCTGATTGATTTTAGCAACTGCTGAATCGTCAATGCTCAGAAATACTTTATCTCGAGTCTCACCTCTTACCCTCATTTCGTCATAAAACAAATATAAAACATCAAGTTCATTCATCTAAAATATCCCTACATTTATTTTAAAACCCACTTAAATCAAATAGTAAAAATTCAGAATTTTCTAAGCAATTAATCGAAATCGTTTTTTCCTCGGTAATCGAGGCTCCATCGCCTGCTGATAATTGCTGGCCATTTATAATAAGTTCTCCTTTGATTAACTGCAACCAGCCCTTATGACTGGCTTTGAAACTATAATCAACCGTCTCATCTTTACTGAAGTTGCCGGCAAATAATTCAACATCTTGATGAATGACGATAGCGTCTTTAGTTTCCTTTGGAGAGCCAATCAGAATCAATTTGTTATCTTCTTTATGGATCGTTTTTTGTTCATAACTGGGAGTTAATTGTTTTTCTTTGGGTTTAATCCAAATTTGTAAAAAGTGTAAACGCTCAGAGTCTGAGGGATTAAATTCACTGTGCTCAATACCAGTCCCTGCCGACATTCTTTGGATTTCACCAGGCTTAATTAGAGAACCATTTCCAATGCTATCCTTATGCTCGATTGTGCCGCAAATTACATAGGAGATAATTTCCATCTCGCTATGTGCGTGTCTGCCATACCCTGAACCAGGCATTACCCTGTCTTCATTAATTACAAGCAGAGTTTCAAAGCCTAAGAATGTAGGATCATAGTAAGAACCAAATGAAAAGCTATGACAACTTTCAAGCCAGGAAAGTTCGGTTTTGCCGCGTGCTTTCGCGTTACGGATTTTAATCACATCGAAGCTCCTTCATGGTGCTCAAATCATCAAGCGTAGCCTGGCTAGCGCGTTAGCGATAACCGGGAACTCATATCCTTGTCCATATAAGAATACTTTAGACAGATATTTAACTGATTACTAGAGCATTCTAAGATCGATTCTCACCAAGAAGTTGCGCGGCAAGAATCTCTAAAATATGATCTGATATTTTAAGGAAGGGAAATACGATGGCTAAGCGCTTAGGTATGCATTGCTATATTTCAGGAAAAGTTCAGGGCGTTTGGTTTCGAGCATCAGCTAAAGAAGAGGCCGACAAGTTAGCTCTTAGAGGATGGGCTCGTAATTTACCAGATGGCAGAGTTGAGGTTTTTGCCTGTGGTGATGAAAAACAACTAGAATTATTTTACTCCTGGTTACAACATGGCCCACGGCTCTCTCAAGTGACTGAAGTTAGACGCCAGGAATCAGATTGGCGAGAATTTAGTGATTTTTCAATAGGCTAAAAAAGCATCTATTTACTTAGAGGTTCGAAACAGGATAACCTAGGAATAGTTTGCCGAGTTAAATGCTAAAAAATTGGCCAACTTGAGTGTCCGATACCAGTTCATTTTTTTTAATACTTTTTCCATGAACAATTTATAAGGGATTATTTTATGCTGACATATACAAGAAACATAGGTTTTATACTCTTGGCTGTTTTCTTGATTTTATTCGCCTTGACTATCCTAACGCCAGGCATCGCTATCCCAAGTGTGTTGATAGCTATTGTAGCCTTGGTATCTGCTATCTTTATTTTGATAGGACGATAACTTAGAAGGTGAGAAATCCCAAATAGTTGAAGCCCTTTCCCTTTTATTACAGGGGGAAAGGGGGTTTTTTCCCCTAGTTTTGGCTTAATTTTAGTAAATTCTCACTTAGGGGCGGTGAAATAATTTAGATTTATGCGCTTTTTTCTCAAGAACTTCCACTCTATGATTGTTGCGTAAAATTAAACGTTTTTTTGCTCGGCGTTTTCGCAAATTAAATTTTAATCGAGTTGATATTTTTTTCTGTTTCGCCTTCGCAATATTGGATAAATAATTTTCGCAGACCATCCTAGAATTATCTTTGAGCCTTGCAGTTAAGAGATTTTGATTTACTTCCCTATTTTGCTGTTCAAGTTTTTTTTGATTAAAAAATCCCAACTTGCAAACAAACATAACAACCTCCGTGTAGTGTTAAGTCAGCGAAATTACAGCTCCTTTAAGCTAGTAGAGAGTTGCTTAACTGTCAAATTGACAGGGGAATCTTTTAATTATTAAGGGTGTTTTGCTGTAGCAATAAATGTCTATAAAAGCATTCACTTAGCTACAAAAAGCTGTATATTAATTCGTGACAAAAAAAATGAAAAATAGGAGATATAGTGTGAAAAATATATGGATAGCTACTCTAGTCACTTTACTCGGTTTAACCGTTGCAACAACGGGGTTAACCTCCTGTCAATCAATGCAAGCTGCCCCAGATAATACTAGTGGACATGGTGGTTATGGGGGCGGCGGTGGCAGTGGTGGACCTGGAGGTGGTGCAGGTGGCGGGCGTTAATTTAGCGATAATTGACCACTTTATCTAAAGCTTTATTTTGGTCTTTTGGCGGGATAGAGATTTCCCGCCAAATAAAAAAAAACAGAACTCAGATTGATCCCTTTATAAAATTATGTAGAATCGAATAAATACCAAGAAGGAATTAACGAATATGGGTCCCCTTCACAAGTTGTTTAAGCCAGTATTCTGCTTAGGTTTCCTACTATCTAGCTTTTTTTTATCAGGCTGTATTGATTTAGCAGGGAGTCAAAGTCTTGCTAAGAATAAGGATTTTCTCCTCAAATCAAAGGCACAAGTTTTTGTTATGCGCGGCGGTTTGGGCGGTATATTTAGTACGGGAATGAACCAGTTGCAGGGCACACTTGAGAGAAGGTATGGTATCAGAACAGAAAGTACCGTTTGGTATAAAGCCAATAGCTTATCTAAATACATTATAAAAAATTATGGAACAAAAACTTTACCAGGCCCAATTGTTTTAGTAGGACATTCTTTGGGAGCAAATGATCAGATTAAAGTCGCACTTGATCTTTATAGAAAAAATATTCCTGTGGCCTTGCTCATGACTATCGATGCGGTTTCTCCCCTACAAATACCTCCCAATGTTAGGCATGTTGTCAATATCTATAAACCTTCTTTTGTCCCCATGTTTAGCGGTATTCGCGTAAAGGCGATAGATCCTGTACACACTAAAGTCGAGAATATTGATGTTGCCACCTTTAAAGTTGCGATTAACCATTTTACTATCGATAAAAAAGAAGAAGTTCAAAAATTAATGATTGATAAGACCTTAGAGGCTGTATCTCAGTCAAATAAAAGATATGGTTAAAAGAAGGAGCCTGGGTACTCAGCCTAGCAAAATGTCAACAGCTCCTAGCAAAGAAGCGTGTTTCATCAAAAACGAAAGGATGTGCCTCAGTTTTATACTCGGCTAAATAAATTATTATGAAGAAATCTTTAGATGTATCACCCAGAATTTGTATTATAGGAGCTGGGCCTTGTGGAATTACTGCAGCAAAAAATTTGATTCAGCAGGGGTTAACCCACTTTGTTGTGTTTGAAAAAAACTATTGCTTGGGTGGAAATTGGGTTTTTGATGAGCACGGTGATCATTCCAGTGTTTATGATACCACTCATATTATCAGTTCAAAACGTCTCTCTGAGTTTGAAGATTTCCCAATGCCAGCTGATTATCCGGATTACCCCTCCCACAAGCAGATCCTTCAATATTTTAATTCCTATGCTGAGCATTTTGGCGTTAATCCATTTATTCAATTTAATACTGAGGTCGAGCAAATTTCTCGTCTGGAGGATGAAAAATGGCGGGTAATTTATCGAGATGAAGAGGGTGTACATGAGAGCATTTACGATTATCTAGTTGTCGCAAATGGCCATCATTGGGATCCTGTAATGCCTGATTATTCCGGCGAGTTTAGTGGTCAGACTCTCCATGCACATCAATATAAAAAAGCATCTCCGTTTAAAGATAAAAAAGTTCTTGTTGTTGGGGGTGGAAATTCTGCTTGCGATATTGCTGTGGAAATCGCAAGGATTGCTGAAAAAACATGTATTAGCATGAGAAGAGGACAACATATTTTTCCCAAATTTGTATTTGGAAAGCCGACGGATATTATGTTTTCCTTCATCAGAAAGTTACCGCAGTGGTTAAAGCAAATTTTGGTTGGTTTTGTCATACGACTTTTGCAGGGGCGTTATGCAAAGTATCACTTAAAAAAACCTGATTGCAAACCCTTAAAAATTCATCCAACGATTAATTCAGAGCTTCTTTATTTTATTCGCCATGGAGAGGTTTCCCCTCGTAGCGGTATTGAAAGATTGGAAGGGAATATCGTCCATTTTGATGATGGACAAAAAGATTCTTTTGATGTGATTATCTTCGCTACCGGTTATAAAATTTCTTTTCCTTTTTTTTCTAGAGAACTCTTTGATTTTAGCTCATCCATATCCATCCCACTTTATAAAAAAATGATGCATTCTGAATTCAATAGTTTATATTTTATTGGTTTGTTTCAACCGCAAGGATGTATTTGGCCGCTTGCTGATTATCAGGCTAAAATTGCAGCGCAAATCATAGCTGGAAATTTACAGCGTCCAGCTAATTTAGCTGACAAAATTTGCAAAGAAATGAAAAAATCTAGATCTCGTTTTAAACAAACGATTAGACATGCAATCGAAGTGGATTATCACTGCTTTCGGAATCAATTGTTAAAAGAATTAAAAAAGGCTAATAAAAGAGTGAACCTTGATGCTCAAGAAACAAGAATTCATCCGAAGAAATGGGTAGAGACACGATTAGATTGTGGAGTAGTTGAGGAGACAGGCTATCAAAATGCAGAGCAGCCTTGATGGGCACGTTATATTTAGGGACATCTCATGGTTTACACTTAAGCACTTCGCTGTCTCAATGCTTGTTTTATTGAAAACGTGTAGGTCGGCCTCTCTGGCCCGACAACGGTTTCGCGAGTAAGGAATGTCGGGCCAGGGGCGCCGACCTACGCTTTTTTTAAGTTGAAACTGAAATGGATAATCGTAATTCTTTAACTATTTAATGAAAACTTTGATTACGCTAGCGCTGCACCAAGGCTACATTTAATTTAAGAGCTCCAAACTAGATGCAACTTCTATCCACTCTTCTTCCGCTTCATTAAGTTCAGCTTGCAAGGTTTTTTGCTGGCTCAACAACTTTTGTAACTTTTGTTGCTGTCCTTCTTCATATAGAGATAAATCAGCCAGTGTTGTTTCAAATTCCAAAAGCCGTTGATGGAGTTGGTCGATGTTTTGTTCTAATTTTTTTAACCGATTGTTTAAGTTTTTTTTCTCACGATAAAGGCTTGCCGATGTGCTTTGAATAACTTCAGAGCTCGATTCTCTGGCTTGTAACCATTGATAATAATCATCCAAATCACCTTTAAACGCTTGTACTTGTTGTTGATAAACAAGATAAAAATCATCCACGGCAGTTTTTAATAAATGTCTATCATGCGAAATTAAAATCAATGCGCCCTCATAACTTTGCAGGGCGATTTCGATGGCAGCACGCATGCCAAGATCAAGATGGTTGGTGGGTTCATCAAGTAACAAGAGATTGGGTTTTTGCCAAACAAGTTTTGCCAGAGCAAGTCTTGCTTTTTCACCGCCTGAAAAATGATGAATAGGTTTTTTTGCCATCTCACCAATGAAATTAAATCCACCCAAATAATCACGGATAGTTTGCTCGCGAGTTTCTGGTGACAAGGCTCCAATTGTTTCTACAGGACTTAATTGATAATTTAATTCATCCAACTGATGCTGTGCATAATAACCAATTTGCAAATTAGTTGAACGATAGATGCTCCCCGAGATCGGCGCAAGGCTACCAGTTAGAGTTTTAATTAGCGTCGACTTACCTTCACCGTTTGGCCCAAGCAGCGCAATTCTGTCGCCGGGATTTATTATCAGCTCCATTTTCTTCAATATTGGTTTTTGCGGATCGTACCCAGCATAAACCTGATCTGCCCGAAGCATAGGATTGGCTGTTCGGTTACAGGGATAAAAGCTAAATGAAAAGGGAGAGTCAATTTGTGCTTTGGCAATAATATCCATTTTAGCCACTGCATTGAGTCGGCTTTGCGCTTGTTTGGCTTTGGAAGCCTTCGCTTTGAAACGATTAACATAAGACATTAGGTGCGTGATTTTTTGTTGTTGCTTCTCATACATTTGTTGCTGCAACACTAAAAGTTGCGCGCGGGTATGTTCAAAAACACTGTAATTACCTTTATACAAATTTAAAGTTTGCTGATCGACATGAAGAATATGTGTGACAAAGGCATCAAGAAATTCACGATCGTGAGAAATTAATACAATGCTGGAAGGGCATTGTTTTAGCCATTTTTCAAGCCAAAAAATAGCCTCCATGTCCAGATGGTTTGTTGGTTCATCGAGGAGTAAAAGATCAGCGGGTTTCATCAAACAGCGAGCAAGGCTAAGACGCATACGCCAACCACCAGAAAAACTGTTAACGCTTTTAGTCTGTTGCTCTGCACTAAAGCCTAAACCTGCCATAATTATCGCCGCTTTTGCAGATTTACTATAGCCGCCAGTTTGGGTAAGTAGCTCATGGCAAGATAGCACTTCCTCATGATCATCTTTTTTCTCAGCGAGGCAAAGTCGCTGTTGTAATTTAAAATGGTCTTCATCACCCTCTAAGACAAAATCAAGTGCAGATATATCGCTATCGGGAAGATGCTGGGCAAGATGGCTAATTCTTAGTTGAGGATTTAGTAAGCATTCGCCTTCATCAACAGTGAGATCACCCAAAATCAAACTAAAGAGACTGGATTTACCACAGCCATTGTGACCTACTAGGCCAACTTTCTGTTTTTCATACAGAGTCACAGACGTTTTAGCCAATAATTTTTTATTCCCTCGAGAGAGGCTAATAGAGTTTAAAATTAACATGATAAAAAAAGACTTAAATTTAATGGGCCTTATATTATCATAAATAGAGGCAATAAAAGCCTGTTGATTTTCTTAACTCCAAAGGATATTTTTTTCAGTTTTAGCTGCAGTTTCAAGCATTCCGATTAAAGGAATGGCTCGGTGAGCTAAGCTAATTGGCTCATCTTCCTCGTCGTCTTGTTGATTTTTAGTGGCGGGCTGTTCTTGCTGAAGACCTTGTTTTAAACAAGACAAGGCTTTCGGAATATCAGCGGCCTTAATTGCACCAGGTACAGTTGCACTATGCCCCATCAAGGTTAAAAGCCTTTTTGCTACGTCACCAAACATAGTGATGTTTTCATATTCTTCGCAAGAAAAGGTAATTAGCACGATAATTCCTTAGAGTATTTAATTAATTTTAGTAATTTAAGTATATAATAAAGGCATTTTGTTGCCAGGTTTAAAATGAACAAGCAAGATTTTTATTTTGATCTTCCCGAAGAGTTGATCGCTCAATACCCCTTAGCTAACCGCTCTGATTCACGCCTCTTGGTTTATAATCGCAAGACAGAGATGATAAACCATCATCGATTCAAAGAAATAGGGACTTTTTTAGAGCCAGGTGATCTTCTTGTTCTGAATAATTCTAAAGTGATACCTGCGCGTTTTTATGGCTCAAAAGCGAGTGGGGGTAAGGTTGAGCTTTTGGTAGAACGTTTGTACGGTGATAATACATTTTTGGCGCATATCAAAGCGAGCAAGTCGCCAAAAGCAGGAACCTTTCTCTTCTTGGATAAAGGATGGCAAGTTGAGGTACTTAGCAAACCTGATGATTTATACCACTGCCGAGTTTTAGGTGATGTGAATCTGATGCTGCAACAAATAGGGCATATTCCCTTACCGCTTTATATTACTCGCCCCGATGAAGCAGCAGATATGGAT
>JACCWL010000301.1 GCA_013697645.1 Tatlockia sp.
AATGCAAGTCATTAACATAAGCATTATCAGACGCAATACCCACTTCATTGACTCCAAACTTGTAACGTGGACTGTATTCATCAAGCTCAGCTAATAAACCTTTCGCTTTTTTGTCATTCGGCAATATGGTTAAAGCATGTTTATAAGCCTGTGCTGCTAATGCATATTGACGCAAAATCACATGAACTTCTCCTTGTTTGATTAAAAGATCATAATCAGAGGAGTTGTAATGTAATCCTTCTCGGATGAGGATTAGCGCCGCCATGTCGTTATGACGCGAGAGGTAATAGTCTGCAAGAGCAATGCGAAGTGTGTGATTATTTGGTTGTTGTTTTAATAAGGTTTTTAAAAGTTGTTCGGCTTTCATGTATTTTTTTTCACTTAGATATTGCTTTACTTTTTTTAAAATAACCATTTCATAAGTGATAGGCTTTGGCCGGCTACCGAATTTTAAATAATTTAATTGTTTTTTAAGTAAACTTAAGGCTTTATCTTGCGGTTCTAACTTTAAGCCCTCGTTAATCAACGCCTGTGCATGGTTAAAATCTTTTTTTACAAGTTTTATTTTAATCAGGGCAACACGAGCATCGAGATATTTAGGCGTTGCTTTTAATACCGTCTGTAATAGTAACTCAGCTTTTTTGAAATTCTTTTCTGCAAAATAAATTAATCCCAAAATGAGGGTAACATCAGAGTCTTTTGGGTTTTGTTGTAAATAATGTATCGCTTCTTCTTTAGCAATATTTACCTTACCGGCAGCTCGTAATGCTTTTATTTTGTTAAGGATTTCTGTTCCATCTTTATTAAGAGCAGGCTTATTAAGAGTAGGCACGACTTGGACTGTAGCAGTTTCATTTTGTTTAATTTTTTCTCTAAAATCAATCAATTCAGCTTGCTTAGAGTCTTGGCTAAGTCCTTGCTCAACTAGTACTGCGGCATCTTTCCACTCCTTTTTATTTATTTTTATTCGAATTAAAGCGATTCGAGCATCCATATAGCTTGGCTTTTTATTGAGGATTTCATCAAAAGCTTTCTCAGCTGCATTGTAATCATTTTGGCGAAAATCAATTAGCCCGAGAAAAAGTAAAGCATCAAGATCATCTGGATGGTTTTTTAATTGATAAAGCGCTAGATTTTTTGCCTCAGACAGATTGCTTTCTTTGTATAATGTCTTAATTTGATCTATTAAATCCGGTGAGCGGGCTTTTAAAGCTATAGCTTCCTTCGAAGAGGGTTTATTTGATGTTAACCGACTAGTCTCAAGTGACCTGTCTATTCTAGTCATTTGATGTTCTTTATTTAAATCTGCAAGTTGCATTTGTAGGGATTGCAGCTGTTCATCGTTAGGTGAAAGTGTTAAACCTTGTTCCAGTAAAGTTTGTGCGTCTTTGAAATTATATTGTGCAATTTTAATTTTAATGAGACTAAGGCGTGCATCTAGATAGTTTGGTTTTTGTTGCAGTACTACTTTAAATTGTGTTTCTGCATTGATATATTTTTTTTGCTCAGTATAAATTAATCCTAAAATAAATCTGAGGTCGATATAATTAGAATTAAGGTTTAAATATTCGATGGCTTTTACTTTAGCAAGATCTATATTTCCAACTGCTCTTAAGGAATTCACTTCCTCTATAGCGACCTTTTCTTTAAGCTCGATTAACTCTAGTTGATTAGGGTTTTGTTTAAGCCCTTCTACTAATATTGCAGAGGCATTATTAAATCGCTTATTTTGGAGTTCTAAACGAATTAGTGCGACTCGTGCATCGATATAATTGGGTTTTTGGTCTAAAACTTTTTTTAGGTTAACTTCTGCTTCAAGATAATTTTTTTCTTGGATATTAATTAATCCCAAAAATAAAATCATATCGAGATCATTAGGATATTTGTTTAAATAATTAGTTGTTAGGTTTTTCGCCTCTACCAGCTTGTTCGCTTGGAGTAGCAATTTAACTTGACTGACAATGGATTGACTTGATTCAACCGGTGAGGCGACCTGACCTTTTTTGATTGGTATTGGTAATAATTCTGCGCCTGCATAAACAGGGTTAAAATAAAATAAAGTAATTACAAAACATAAGGAAATATTAGCAATACGATCCATGTACTATTTCATCCTAAGGCGTTTAGTCTAAATAGTTGATAATTGATTATGACGGTTTCAATGTTTAGGTGCAATGTTGTAGGGGTGCGACGTTGCAAAAACTTTGATAGTCACAAAAATTATACCTAGAACGTGCTAAGCTTTCTTTAATGCCCGTGAAATCAGGAGAAATTTGATGGATTATGAACGATATCTTGATAAAAAAGGAAAACCCTATTTAGCCGTCCATACTACTGATTTTAAACTAATTGCTAATCCCTTACTGAACAAAGGGACTGCATTTACGAAACAAGAGCGTGAAGAATTTAATTTATTTGGCTTGTTACCGCCAGAGGAGAGTGTTATCAAGGAACAGCGAGAACGTTCCTACAAAGCATTCAAAAGCAAGGAAAGCGATCTTGAAAAGTACATGTACCTGCGTGATCTACAAGACTCCAATGAAACCCTCTACTACAATTTACTCTGCGAACATATAACTGAAATGATGCCTATTGTTTACACTCCGGTTGTTGGTGAGGCTTGTCTTAAGTTTAGCCATATTTACCGCCGTCCTCGCGGTGTATTTATTGCCTATCCCTATCGTGATCGCATTGAGCAAATTCTGGCAAATCCTCGATTTAATCAAGTGAAGGTAATTGTCGTTTCCGATGGCGAGCGAATATTAGGCTTAGGCGATCAAGGTGCTGGTGGCATGGGTATACCAATTGGGAAACTAGCTTTGTATAGTGCTTGCTCGGGTCTCCATCCTTCAGCAACCTTACCTATTTTATTAGATACAGGAACTAATAATCCTGAGTTGATTCAAGATCCGCTCTATATTGGTT
>JACCWL010000324.1 GCA_013697645.1 Tatlockia sp.
CCATTTTGATCTTTATGGATTGTTTGCATTGAATACTTCCAATTCTTTTAAAAACGATAGGATGGGGGTTTTCGGAAATAATTTTAATTCTTCTTTGAGCAAGATGTCGGGAAGAAATTTTAGCCGAAGTGCGTCTAGTGGTTTGTCATGGTCTCGTTATTCGTGCGATGCGGCTTTTAGCTGTGGAAGAGGGCTAAGTCAGGGCTTTTTGGATCCTATAGGCACAGTAAGTGGTTATGGCAAAAACTTGTGGAATTATAACTATTCAGGTAAAACTTGGGGGCAAATTGGTAGAGACTTCAACCAGCATGTTTGTACAGCGGAGCGTTTAGGAGAAGTTGGAGGTCTTGCATTAAACTGTGTAGCCGTAGCGAAAGGTGTTCAGGCTGGAATCAGAGGTGGCAGTGCAGCATGTGCCTTAAGCCGTCAATTTTTTGGACGTCAGCCAATAAAAAGAGCTGGTCGATCTCTTATTGAGCATCAAGCTGTTGGTTATCGTGGAAAACAACAAGATCCATGGAGTTTTCCTGAGAACCCAAATGATTTGCTGCCAGAGTTTCCAAGGGATCATAAAGGAAGAATTGAAACTAGTGATTATATGCGCGTAACACCACACCGTCATGCACAAAAACCCGGCGAAACATATAATCCTCGACATCATGGTCAACATTACCACATAGAAGTAAAACGAAATCTAAATGGCGATTGGACAAATAGTAATATTCAAAAGTTAAGACCCACAGGATATATACCAAAAATGGATGATAAACATGGTTCCGGCACAGGCTTTTTGCCGGGCGAACTTTTTCCAGGAAAGTAAAATAAAGGGTTTTATGAAAATGATAATCGACAAAAAAAACCTAGAAAATGCAAAATTTGATTATTTTGAAGCAAACAATACAAATTTATCTATTTCAATTAATTTGTGTAACAAAATCGATTTGGAAATCATGTTTTCTAACATCCTAAAATATGTTTACAGATCGGACAACAATTTAATTTCTGAAATAGCAGAAAAGACAAACAATGAGTTAGAGCAATCTTTGTTTTTAAAAGAAGCCTTATCAAAATTTTATATGGATGACCACAGAGGTTATCCAGATATTCCTAAAGATCACCCTTTTCGATTGTTTCTAATAACGACCGTTGACAAAACATCGTTATTTGAAATAGTAGCTGAAAGCATTACAATGAATTTTAAGGATAAAAATGAAAGATCTTGCTCCTGATATAGGATTTGGTGATGGTTCTTATCGATCATGTGTTTTGTCGGAAAAAAAGTTAATTATTTATGTTGACTCTTGGGATGGTAAAACAATAAAAATCATTTTTCTTCACCCAATATTTGTTTTATATAGAAGTGAATACGGTATTGCAGGGGTGTTTGAAAAGTCTTCAACCGAATCATCGCAAAATTCCTTTTTAAAAGAAGCTTTATCGTCCCATTATGGTAATATCCCAACCCATCATCCATTTCGCGCGTTTGTAATCATGGATGAAGACGATAGGGACTTTTTTGAAGTTGTGGCAGAAAGTGTGATTGTGACTAAAGAATAATTTGAAGATTAAAGGAAAAGAAAGATGAACCTTCTTATAGATATTTTATTTGATGAAACAGCAAGAGAAGATGGGGTATGATACAGGACGAGTCGTAGCAGCATATCCAAAAAACGAAAGGAAACTAAATGAACGAATACGATCAAAGACAATTCAATAAAACAAAACATATTGAGCTTTAGAATGAATTCGCTTTAGTGAAAGCAAACCCATCGCCCCCTCAAGCTATTCTCTGGGCTCTGTAGATCTTAAAAATTTTCTGAAGAACGGGGGATACTCAACTGGACACTCCGAGACACAGCTTCCAATCAGGAGGTATTGAGTTTCAATTTAATAGCCATAAACCCGATGGAGTTCTTCCCATGATTCAAATCCATGTACTAAAACAATACTCTTATAAGTAGGTAGGTTTTCTTACCCTATGCCCATATCTGGCATCTCTGTCAGCTGATCAGTTGCAAATTGTGTCTACTGAATCAGATCCCGATGCTTTCATTCAAAACTGTGTGAATGCCATTAGTGGCGATTATTGCGAGGCTGCAACAGATCTGGTGATTACAGGGCCTGACGCTTTGGTATTACAACGCTTTTATAGCTCTAAAAATGTGATTACAGGGACTAAAGCAGGTGGATGGAGAATATTCCCTCAACGATTTCTTGTCATAGGAAAGGATCCTTCTAGAAAATCATGCACCGTCGGCAAAAATCAATTTGAATGGACTTGTGCTTTTGCAGGGGAACGCTCTGGTGGGATTCTCCCGTATAATGGATGGAGAAATAAAAATGGATTAACAAAAGATCCACTTAAGATCGATATTTTGAACAATGCTGTAGGAGTCGTTAACACCTATGCTCAAGAAATCAACGGACAGGCCAATCATCAAAATAACCGTCTATATTACAATGACGATAAATGTGAAGTGATTTTGGGCGATGGAACTAAACGAATTTATCAAAACGTTCAACAGTTTCCCTCTTCTATTCTTGGAGAAGAGTTAATGCCATTAATGGCTAGCCAAATAAAAGACCCTGAAGCTTTTCTCTTAATTCAGGAAATCCTTCCAAGTGGGAATCAACTCTTTTTTTCCTACGATGATCTGGGGCACCTCATTTCAATTGAAATGAAGAATAAAAAAGAAACCAAGCTCATTTCTTGGATTCATTTGAGCTATGAATTTCAGAAAACCTATTGCAAAATATACATCGAAACCAGTGATGCTCGTACATTGTCCTATCATTTTGCTTTGACAAAGGGAGCCTACCAACTTACGCATGTTCAAGGTTCTCACTATCTGCCTATTACTTATGAATATCGTGATGTTTTGGTTAAAAAAATTCTACCAGAACGTCGGTTCGTAGAAATTGACTATAAGAATGGCAAAGTCAAATCTTTAAAAGGACCAAATGCCCGGACAGGCAGGTCTGAAATTGTATATTCTTTTTCCTATGGCAATGATTACACAGATGTCTTCAATGCTATGGGCATTAAAACAAGGTATGTCTATGACAAACGTTCTCAACTAACGGCTGTTGAACGATATGACAACCAAAATAAGCTTTATCGGCGTGACCAAAAATTCTGGGGAAACACAAAGCCGGATGCTGGGCTTTTATTAGCAAAAACAACAGAGGATAGTAGCGGACGTATTCATTCTTACCGATCTTTTGAATATGATAAATCAGGTAACGTTATTGAAGAGAGGCTTTATGGCAACCTTACAGGAAAACAAGAAGTTTTCTTACAAGTATCCTCAGATGGCAAACTCTTAAATCCCGATGAAGAAGAGTGTAACATCAAATCCTTTGGTTATTCGACAGATGGACTTAATTTGCTAACGAAAATGGGGGATTGTAAGGGGAATCAGACACGTTACAGCTACAAACCGGGAACGAACCTCCTTGTTAAAAGTTGATTTTTGATCAAAAAAACATCAAAAAAAGAACCTTCCAGTCCTATAATGATGATGGCATCTGTATTAAGGTCGTTGAAGATGATGGATCAAAGGAAGAAGAATCTGATATTGAAGGGTATATTACAGAAAGGCATATCAAGAAATTCAAACCAAAAGAAACTCTGCCTGGAGTCGGCCTACCTGAAGTCATTGAAGAAAAGGCTTTAGACCTCAAAAAGAAACAAGAAGTTTTAATCAGTAAACTGGTCAATGTTTATGATGACCAATCCAATCTTTTATCATGCGCCACCTATGATGCTAACGATCAATACGCCTTTACAGAGAAAAGAACATACAATGCTATTGGACAAGTGCTTTCACAAATTGATGCTACTGGTAGAGAGAGTCATTTCGGTTACGATGGAATTGGCAATCGCATCTCTGTTTCAATTCCGGAAGATGAAAAATCTATTACCACTATTTTTAACTTTCACAATCAACCTATTGAAATCACAGAAATAAATGCTGAAAGTCAATTTACGATTAGCAATGCTTACGACTCTCTTGGGAGAAAAATCTGTTCGTCAGATCGCCATGGAAATTTTACGACCTATGAATACGATGTATTTGATCGATTAATAAGAATCATTCATCCAGAAGTATTAGATGAAAATAATCAAATTATCCGCCCCACGTTTAGCTATACTTATGACCTCTTTGGAAATGTTCTAACAGTAGAAGATCCCAAGAAAAATGTTATTGAAAAATTTTATAATTTACGAGGAAGTCCTACAAGGATCAATTATCCAGATGGATCTTTTGAACTTTTTAAATATGATACGGAAGGTAGCCTCCATCGTTCTATGACTCGAGAACAAATCATTACTGTCTATGAATATGATTATTTAGGAAGATCAATTTATGAAGAGTTATCTACTGCTAATGAGACGGGTTCTTTTTTTTTCATGAAGAGGTCTCGTCAATACAATGGCTTCCGATGTACTTATGAACAAGAAACGCATCACATCAAACGGTATACTTTTGATCCAGCTGGAAGATTAGCCTCTCTCGTTGAATGTTCAACCCTTGAGGATAACCTTGACTCTCGTTTAACAGAATTTTTTTACAATCCTCTTGGTCGTCTTCATCAAAAGAAAGTCTGGTTTGATAGGGGGTCTCAGGATTATTCCTTAGAATGCTATGAGTATGATTTGGCTGGAAATATAGTGGAAAAGCGAATTGAAGATGCTCAAGGGAGTGCTTTACTAAAAAAATGCTTTTCTTATAACTCTCAAGGTCGGTGTACCGAAGAATATAGCCTTGAAAACGGCGCTAAAACCTCATTACTCAGAACTATTTATAATTCTGAAGGAGAAGCGATCCGCTATTTAGATGGTTCCGGGCAAGAAACAATGATCATCATCGATAATTCTTATCGAAACAATTTGGGACAAACAGTTCTCAAAAAGACTCTAGTGAATCCAATGGGCATCCAAACAGTGATTGAATTTGATGCTCTAGGCCGAGTTTATTCTATTATGAAAAAAGATGTTTTAGGTCTTCTTCTCTCCTATCAAGAGACACTTTATGACTCACTTGGCAATAAAGCTTGTGAAGTTCATGAACAGATTGCAGGAGGACTCCTTGGATCTCAGAAGATGCGATGGAATTATGGACCAATGGGACGCTTAGAAGAAGAGATTGCAGCAGCGGACTCCCCACTAGAAAAGCGCATCCACTATAGTTATGATTCCCAGGGAAAGATGACTAGCAAATGTGTTTCAGGAGTTGCAACGTCTATTAATTACACCTACGGCAAGGACAGAAAGCTTTACAAAATTGAAGCACAGGATAGCAAAAAAGAATTGCAGATTTCGAATAGTTATTCCTATGATCTTAAAGGCAATATTCTGTCGGCTTATTCTCTTCATGGAAAATCAATTCAAAGAACCTATAATACTTTTGATCAGGTCACTAAAGAAACAATCAAAGATGGAGAAGGAACCTACACCCTTCATTATGCTTACGACAGAAAAGGACGATTGAAAACGATTACCTTCCCGGATCAATCTAGAATTTCTTATACATATGACGCCGTTTTTGGTCGCGAAGTCAAACGGATTTCCGCTAAAGGAGAAGTTCTCTATACACACACTTATGACAAGTATGACAGTCAAGGCAGATTACAAAATGAACACTGCATTGGTTACGCAGGATCTAAAAAATATACTTACGATTTGAATGGCCGAAAAATTTCTAGCAAAAATGACTTCTTCAGTGAATGGTATACTCGAGATTCGCAAGGGCGCCTAGTAGGAGTTAAAGGAAATAAGAATGAAAAATATACTTACAACTTTCTTTCTCAACTTGTCTCAGAAAAAAAAGATGCTACAAGAACATACGTTTACGATTCTTTAGACAATAGGATTAAAAACGGCAATGATAAACTCCTCTATAATGCTCTAAATCAATTGACATCTTGTTCAAAGGCTGAATTTTCCTATGACGCTCATGGAAATCTTCTGAAAAAAGTCTTAGATGGAGAGGAAACACGATTTGAAAGCAATATGCTTTCTCAATTAATTTCTATAGAAAAAACAGACAAAACCACTCTTACCTTTTCCTATGATCCGGTTGGTCGGCTGTTAGTTGAAAAGCATTTGGACACTAGAGAAAAAAATAAAAAAACTCTTTCCACTTCACGATATCTCTACTTAGGCTATCAGGAAATTGGTACACTCACAGAAGCTGGAAATATTGAAACTCTTAAAATTCCTGGCTTACAAGGAGATGAGCTTGCTATTACAAGTATTGCCTTCGAAATCGAAGGTAACGTGTTTGTACCTCTTCATGACATTGCGGGGAATGTAGTTAGCTTAATCGATCCTCACAACCGGCAAACTATTGAAAGTTATCAGTACAGTGCTTTTGGAGAAGAGACGATATTCAACTCTCACGGCGAAAAACAAAAAATTTCTTTAGTAGGAAATCCCTGGAGATTTGCCGAGAAACGAGTCGATCAAAAATCAGGTCTCATTTTATTTGGTTTAAGATTTTATGATCCTGCGATTGGTAGGTGGATTAGTCAAGATCCTGCAGGCTTTATTGATGGACCTAATCTTTACTCCTATCTCCACAACAATCCTTTAAATCATT
>JACCWL010000325.1 GCA_013697645.1 Tatlockia sp.
TATAAATCCATCCTCAATTCTCCCATGCCGATCTCCCTTTTTCGGCAACACCAATATTGAGGCAACGATGCAATTTACATACTGATTCACACATCCGTTCGGCAACAGTTAATTTGAGGCAATTCGATTATAAATTTCGAAATTAAGCCTTAATAAATCGTTAAGGATTAATCTGTATTATTCTTTCGCATTATATATAAATGGAAAGACTATGCGTAGTAAGTTCAATCCCTATGAAATTTTAGGAGTTCCTCCAACAGCAAATGCAACAGATATAAGAAGAGCTTATTATAAACTTTCGCTGAAGGTTCACCCTGATAGAAATCCTAAAGAGGAAAAGGAAGATAGTGAAAAGAAGTTTAAGAAACTCGTTAAAGCTTACGAAATGCTAACTAAAACAGAAAATTTTTCTAAAAATAATGCTAATAAAAATACAAAAGTATTAAATTATATAGGTGTTTTTTCTTTTAAAAAAGATGGAGTGAATTGCGATATTTTGCCAGATCAAAAAAATAAAAATTATGAATTTAACAAACAAATTTCTGCGCCAAATATTGGTTTCAACGATTTCAATGAAAGGTATAGGAAATTAAAAAAGCAAGAACAGGTAAAAGAAAAATTCAGTACTTCTCATTTGCTTACTTACAATTTGAAAGGAATTTGCAATCTAGATAAAAAAACTATAATGAAAAGGATTGAAAGAGGAGAAAACAATTATCGTTATATTTCGGATTCTATAAATGAAAAGGCATTATTGTGGAAGGCCGAAAAAAAAGGATGTGCACCCATATTTTTATATGGAACAGCCCATCTAAGTCTCGATAACTGCAACATTAAAGATAGGTTTGATGACCTGTTTGATTATCTTATTGACCAAGTGGATGTTGTATTACCAGAAATAGAAATGTGTTGTATCTTTGATCTTGGTGAAAATATAGATGAATTCATTGTCTTAAAAGCACATCATAGAGAAAAAGAGCTAAGGCCATTAGAAAATAGGCTTATTAGAATGACTACTATGTCTGAAAAACTTATAAATAGCATTAATTCAAATTCATTTTCTGATTCGAGAATTAAGGAATTAACACGGTGCTATTTGACAGGTGGTAATTTAATCACTATGAATGAAACTGTTACTTCTGAACTTATCAAATCTGCAATCAAAAGGAATTTTTTCTGGATGGAAGATATTTTATCCCAATCGTATCATAAAAAAACCTCTCTTGTCGTCGCTGGTGGAGCTCATAATTCTGGGGACTATGGTCTGCCAAATCTTCTAGCTTATGAAGGGTATAAACTTACACCTTTAATTAAATCAGCTCCCACATCTAAAAAAGCCATAATACGCAATCTTGTTTTTGGCACCCATAATTTATTTTTTCAACCTGAAATCAATAAAAAAAATGAACAGGAAATGCAAATAATTCCTTATAATATGCAATGATTTTCCCTCCATTCATCCTCTCTGGTGGGGTTCTAATGGGACATCTTCCAACGCACGCCTAAAAAACCTACATTGCTTGTCTCACCCCAATTTGAGTATCGTTGAGCGCCTCTTTGAAAAAAATGCAAAACGTAACTCAGAATTCTATATTTAATGACAAAATCGGATGGGCTATATCAAAAATACAATTTCTGTTGATAATAAAAATAGTTTGTATTATTTTTAGAACAACTTGAGCGATTGAAGGTAAATAATATGCAGACTAGGATTGAACTAGAAGAGTTTTTTACAAATGATTTAAATGTTAATAAAAATTTAGCGAAAAACAATAGTCTTTTTTCGAAGTGGGGACTTTATTTTAGTGGTTTTGAACGTTCAATTGATGATAATGCGGCAGAGGTTCTTAGCACTGTTTTATCCAAAAATGAATTTAAAAACCTTAACTTTTTTCATTTGTGCTTTATGTCAGAACTCACTGATACAGGCGTTATTTTAGTAACTCAAAGTCTTATGAATAATGAAAGACTCACTACTTTTGGCATGCAAGGCATTTATAAAATGACAAATAAAGGATTAGAGGCAATAGCTGAAATGATAGTTTCTTGCCCAAACTTGGAGACGGTTTGGTTAGCAAAACCAAGTCAGGTAACAAAAGAGGGAGCAATTTACCTTGCTGAAAAGATCCATCAGCTCGAAACTCAAAGGGGTAGATGCCTCAAAGAGGTTGATTTTAATGAAGGATTACCTATGGAAGTGGTCAAAGCCTATTCTGACAGATTGAAGGAATTAAGAACCAATTTAGACTCTACCTTAATTTGCTAAATTTACACTTAAGGTAACGCTTGTCCAGATCCGGTAGTTCCCACACAACCCTAAGAGGGAGTAACCCCCTATTTCAATATTAAAATATTACAAAGGCATTATTTTAAATAGTCAGATAAGCATTGACCGATAACGTTTACTGCTTCTCTACTAAGAGCGGTGGGTAATATTAATTAAAATGAAGAACAGCCCTGTCAAAACGTAAAGATTAGAGTTCAAATACAAATTATTACAATGCATCTCTCGGAATAGATTCCCCGCCTGAGATCTTTGTGAATAGAGGAAAAATTTCTCTTTCTAAGAAAAATACTTTTAGGATCTTGCAATGGCAGATATTAAGCTTTATTTAGAATATATTGGACTTCTCACTCAAGTTAACAGTGCAAGTATTGAATTACTAAATGAAGTGGTGACAGCGCATCTCGCTAAGTTTCCTTATCAAAATACCGACCTGTTTCTGCAGGGTTTATTAGAAATTCCTAAGAGGACATTACCCGATCTTTCCATTGATACAATTTTAAATCAATTTGTGATTGAAAAGCGTTCGGGGTATTGTTTCCAAAATAATGAATTATTAGCTTGGGCACTTGAAGAACTTGGTTTCAAGGTCAATCGGTGTTTAGTAAAACCCCTTATCCAATTGAGAAACAAAATCAATGAGGAATTGTTTGAAAAAATTGAATTTTCTCATGAAGTTCTTATTGTAGAGTTAATTGGGGATAAATGGCTTATTGATACAGGGTTTGCTGACTATAGTCTAAGAAAGCCTTTAAAAGTTATCGAAGGGGAACAAGACCTCTTAGATGATAAATATAATCTTACTCTTAATAAAAATATACTTCGGTTGGAAACTTACACCAATAAAGGATGGCTTTGTTTAGCAGATATCGATATTACTCCTAAATCAGCTCACGAGATTGGTCTTGCAACTCAAAATTTTTTTATTACCGAACAAACTTTCAGAATTCGAGATGATTATTATAAAATAGCATCGGTGACTCCAACTAAGCGAAAAGTTATTTGTATGTTTAAAGACACTCACATTGGATTTTTTAAATCCTATTCAAGGGATACGTATAAAGAGAAAGAAATAAACACAGGAACCGAACTTCAGGAGCTTGCAAGTAAAAAATTTGGCATTAAAGTCGATAAAATGATAATGAGCACAGTTTTCAAATCCTCTTAATTTCAGCTCGCAATCTTCATATTTTTTTGGCTGAGATTAATTGAATATAGTTCATCGTTTGTTAACAAAGGGTAGAATGGGGAGACTATATATTGTCCTTCTTTTCTTTCGAGAAGAGACTATTGAGGTATACTTGTATCTTACAATAAGTCTGATGATTTGCCCTAATTGGACTTTCAAAGGCTGCCAAATCTTTTTCGGTTTTAATCGACCGGGCTAGTAAGTCAAATTAACTTAAATTAAAAATATTGTCATTTTGTAAAACCAACAATTTTTCAAATTTTAATTCGCATTCTTTTTTCAATAATGTTTTCTGACTTAATGCGATGGCACTATATCACACGTGTCATTTCCGCAAAGGCGCATGCATCAATGATGATCTAATGGTATCAAAAATTCTTGGCTTTACTCGGCTAGGCCTAGTTTGTGGGAATTGAATCGGCATTTTAAAATTTCAAAAATTAATATTTCCTTAAGATCAAAACATTATAATGTATAAAATTATAACAGTTTATGGATGCATGATGTCAGCCCTTAAAAAAATTCTAATTAATTTGATTGAAAATCAAGATGTTGAGGAATTAAAAAACTTTTTAGACCAAAATCTGCCCTATGATTTGAATAATGTTACTCCCAATAAATTATCAGCTTTATGGATAGCTTTATGCCCAAAACCACCGAAATTACCTTCTTATGAAACTATCAAACTACTCATTGAGGGGAATCAGGTCGACCCTAGCCAACTTTATAATGGCCAAACAGTTAGATCATATTATACGCAATCAATACATAAAGATCCCAAAATTTATGATTTATTAGAAAAGTATGAAAATGAATACAATTATCAGCGAACAAATACTCGAAATATTGATGCTAATGAGCTACAACGATTCGCCAACCACGGTCAGAATGTTCATAGCGCTGTCGTTGAAGATGCTGTTAAACGCAGCGCTGCTTCTTTACATCAACGCTATGTTAAAAATGATGAATTTAACTGGGAAAAGCCAATTGATGAATTAGAACTTTGGCTTGATTTAGATGGTTATAATTTAAGTTTTGATTTACCTTTAAATGATAATTTTGATGAAAATACCCTCTACTTTCATTTAGAAAATAACTCGCTTATTTGTACCTGCTTAGACCATAAAACTAAAGAAATAGTATCTAAACCTCTTTTAGCCCCCAGGAAATGGAAGCATCCCTTAACAGTTGAGCAATTAAAACCTAACTTTACGACTATTTTAGACGGCCTAAAGAATCAAGGAATCGCCTTAAAATCTTTGGAAGATGAACTATATGATTCTCTTTCTTCGATAGGGTTAAAGAAAAAAATTATACCCTCAATTAAATCTCAAAAATTGAATTTAATTAACTCAGCAAAAAAATCCCTTGCGCGAATTCAAATCCTGAATACTTCCCATAGCTGTTCAGCAGATTGTTCCTTAACCCCTAAAGAAGCTGTAGCACTTGCATGGACAGGATTAACCAGTTGCAATCCAGACGAGCTTTTTTTCGATCAGGAAAAAGCGGATCTAAGTTCAGATGCAGTTAGAGGGCGTAAACGTCTTTTAATAGGTACTCTTATTAAGATCCAGAATGAGTATGATATCGATAATCCGAGTTGTGTAGGAGGAACCTTTAACCATATTATCGCTGCTCTTGATTATATTCATGTTGATGTCCAGATTACCGAAGCAACCGCCTTCTCTCAGGAACTTATCGATAATAAATATCTCAGATTTTGTAAAAAGAAATTAGAAAAACTTTTGAGAGAAGATTCCGAATTATTTTGGCAATATATACAGTATTATCCTTTAGCTGAGCTTCCAGTGGGTTTAAAGCAGAAAGAATGTTCAGCAGAACTATCCAGGAAAATGATTAAAATTAATGAGGAAAGCTTAGCTGAATTTACTCAACATATTAAAAAAGAAAATTTTAAATTAAAAGAAGAAGATGACCGAACGGATAGACAGCCTGCTAAGCATATGAAATGGGAAGAACTTGAGGGTCAAGTCCATATTCTGCTGTAAATTCCCCTTTATTCGGTCTACCGTCCTAGCCTGTTAATTTACCATTTTTGTTAATTCATGCACATTAGAGGCATCGGCTTCCCTGTCATTTTTCCAATCATT
>JACCWL010000326.1 GCA_013697645.1 Tatlockia sp.
GACCTTGACCTTGACCTTGACCTGGTTGATTAGGGCGATTTTGATTGTCCATTTTTCTACTCTCCTTTGATGTTATTAACCTTTAGAATTAGATCAGATTCTAAAAAAAAGCAATCCTTAATTGTGAATTTTTTAAATTTTATATAAACAATCCTTGTAATATAAAGGCTTCAAAATTTTTTTTTTGATTTTTAAAGTGGACTTAGGTTTGTCTTTTAAAATAACCCTATTCAATAATCCTTTGCTAAATTAATTAAAACTAACAAGTCTGGCTCAAAACTTCTTGCTTATTTTTATCTAAAAAGTTAGTAAAGATACTCAAAGCTTGTTTGTTATTTAAGTCCTTACAAATATCAACTACTATTTTTCCTTGATCATTTTGATGACTAAGGCTTGCACCTTTTTTAAGCAGACCTTATCAGGTCACATTTTTATTTCAAAATTTTTTTCTTTCTTGCTTCATTCAGAAAAATCGACATTTAGCGTATAATTTGGTCTTTTGGAATGCTAGCCAAACAAATAAGGTCTCTCCCCTGGAAAAAATTGGTTGCATCAGTTTATGATTTTCCGTTTTAGGAGTTTTTTGATTCAATGTCCACTGCTAAAAGAACATTATTAATAACAGGTATTTTCCTCACCCTTGGATTACTCATAGGTATAGCCATTGGAATTGCATTCATTACGACTGGGATATGGGCACCTTTTGGGGCTGGTATTTTAGGTTTTGTTGCGGTTGCAGTAATGATGGGAACCGGATTAGCGATTATATTGGGTTCACTTGGGTTTGGAATTGCAAAAATAACCCAGAGTTCTCCTGTTGACAGGATAATTATTTCTACCAATGATGAATTCAAGGGCAGTATAACCAACCTTAAAACTCTTAGTGTTGGCGTAGAAGTTGAGTCAAGTATGATTCCAAATCGACTAATACAAACCGAGGAATCTGAAGATGTGATTAGAAATCCAAATGAGGCAAAGTCATATTTAGCCGATGTTTTTGGCTTAGTTTTTGTGGGGATACAAAGTTTTTTTAAAAACCCTGCGATTGAAGATTTAAAAAATGCATTAGAAAGCTACATAAATACTGTTGAAATGCAAGCAAATGAATTGAGAGACATGAATACAGCACTTACCCTCTGTCAAGAAGAGTATATTTCGTTAATCAACTATAAAAATTTAAAATTTGAAAACACCAAAAAAGAATATTCTTCAATACGAAATAATGCATCAAATGACAATTGCAATTATGCAATAGATACGAAAAAAAGTAATGACGAAGGTAGGATAATAAAGTTATCTGAAATCAATCGGTTATCGGATAATTATCCTAAGCTACCTTTTAGATATACCTCACATGATGTATTGGAAATAGAACAGCAGCGCATTAAACATCATAATGAACTTAAAACCCTATTAGAAGATTATATAAAAGAGAATTGTGAGAATATCAATTTGTCATATACATGTCTTGGCACCTAAATAACCTATCGAGCGCGCCTTGAATTAAATACTATTGACCCCTAATAAGCTCTTCTATTTTAGCTACAGGTTGGATGGTTTTTTCATTTTGATCCAGATCTTGGCATCAATATTTGCACCATATCGGATAAAAGCTTTGCTGCTTCAACAGAGTTTTGTTTCCTTGAAAGTAATCATAGAAATTAAAGGGGTCAGACTCGATGTAAATTATATAAAATCAATCGATCCTGACCCCATTGGTTTACTTCCAAAATTAGATTCTACGATCATATAGATTTAATGCATAAATATGTTCCGGCTGAATTATAATTTTTTTAATCGGGTTTTTTGTATTTTGCAGATAGTATTCTCCTACTCGCCAAAGTATATCAACACCAATAACATCATAAATTTTTTGATTTTTATTGCAGGACAAATTAAATCCATTTGCTTGGAAAACTCTGCAACCCACACCATCAGTGTGAATAGTGGAATTTTTAATATCACCAAACTTAAAAAGATGAATTATTTTTGTACTAAAATCCATAAATCCACCAAACATAAAAAAAAGTATAATTAGAGTTATACTTGCTGTAAATAAGATCCATCTTAATAGCTTCCATTCTTTTGAAAATGGGGTCAAGTCCATATTCTGCTGTAAATTCCCCTTTATTCGGTCTACCGTCCTAGCCTGTTAATTTACCATTTTTGTTAATTCATGCACATTAGAGGCATCGGCTTCCCTGTCATTTTTCCAATCATT
>JACCWL010000038.1 GCA_013697645.1 Tatlockia sp.
CCGGCCTATCTTGCTGACTAGCCAAGCGCATATCTTTCTGATTAGCAGTTAAGATCTGCTGGACCTTATCTTTTATGGCGTTTGCCATGCTCTGCAATGCCTTGTTTTTTTCTTCACTCGTCGCTAGAGCTAATACACGCGAAGCTTTTTTTGCGGATTCAGTCAACTTTAATATATTCACTTAAACCTCCATAAATCAGAAATCATATAATAGATAGTGAAATTACCCAAAATTCAGTTTAAGTTGTCAATTAATTGCTCTTCCTGTGGTCATATAACAAGTATTTGTGATACAATGTACAATTATAAAACTATTTTGATCCCTTAATATCTTTAGTGAGCTCATTTATGTTTGAATTTATTACCCATCCCCTACTAAGTAAAATAGTCGAATCTAGAATCAAATCTGCTTTTGTTGACGGAGATAAATCTAAGGCCAGCCTAAAACGATGGCTAGCTGTAGCCCATGGCGGACAGTTTAACGCTGAAGCTTGGCACTATCAATTTGGCCAAGGCAAATCACTGGTTGAATTTGGGATAGAGAGCTCTGATGAGTACCTTGCTAGTGCACGAAATTGATCCTCCCTGGTATGAAAGACTTTTTTTGGGCACCTCATATCGTAATAGCTATCTATGGGGATCACAAAGCTACTACAAAAGTACCATAGAAATATGGGTTCAAAATAAACAATTTGAAGCAGAGAATTACGCTGAAGTGGTAGAGCTTAGTTGGTATCATCGCTTGCTTAATTGGTGCATCATTGCATCCGGCTTGCAATGGAAATTTAATAGCTCTGATCTTAATGACGATGAATTATTTGCCAAATTACGCGAACATGAAGGTATAGAAGAGGGTAGTAGAGAGCCAAGGCCTGCTAATATCGCCAATGAGCCGACCTCGTCACTAAAAATTGAAACACCGCCAATACGCGAAAAACATTCTGTTGCTAAACTGTTAAGCTCTCCAAACATCATACTAAAGCGTATGACTAAGGCAGTTGATCCTGAAAGAGTTGTTGCTCCAGAGAATGTGAACTCAACTACTCCAGCGCATATGCAACACTGGCTTACCTCTTTAAGCTTGAATCAGGCGGTTGATCATAGGCATCAACATAGGGTGCAACAGGAACAGAATATTAATGCTAATGTTGAAATTCTAGCCTTACAACGCATTCAAGAAACCACAAAGTGGACTGATGATTCCCTGTTGAATAAGTTTGAGATCGCAGTAAACAGTTTAGAAGCATTAAAATACAAAGCATCAAAAGAGTGGATAGAAGCACTTAATAGAGCCTGTAAAAATGAATGGAACGCAGCTAAAGCTGGCAAAAGTTATAAATTTAGTCCGCATCAGTTATTGATTAGTGACACAGCCTTAGATATGTTGTTAAAAGCAAAAGGCCATGTACGATCAGCACTCTATAATCTTGATTTTGATTCCTTACCGCTAGGCTTTTTTATAGACAAAAACACTGAAGCGAATCTTTTTACTCTAAAATACAATGAAAAATATCGATTGCATCAGTTAGCAACACTAAGAGATGCCGCTGTAAGACTGGATGTTAATAACCCTGCATCTGACTTTCATCTTGATTCAACAGAGCTAACTTGCTCTGTTACAAAAAATGATCTGCTGCAAACCCTAAGTGAAAGAAACATCCACTTAAAACAAAGACACTTGGACTTTCTGGAAAAACTAGATTGTGAAACACATAGTGTCAAATTTAGAAAAGAAGATTCTCATACCGAAACCAAAGCCTATGCTTTTCGTGCCCTACAAGTTATGGCGGAAGCAATTTATCCTCTGCCAAGGGAAAATTTTTTAATAGAAGGTAAACAGGACCCCTACCTATCTGAATTTATTGATATTTTAGATGGATTTTCAAAAATCAATACCGCTCAATTAACGGGTACGACCTCCTTTAGTCATTATGAAAACACCAGTACAACAAGTTATTTAAACAAATTTATCCTAAATTATTTGAAAGGCATCACTAATGGCAAAGAATATTATTCCGAAGAAGAACGTGATGCCTTAAAGCGTTATGCAACATTAAACCGCAATGAATTCACCTGGTTAATGAATATTGAATCTGCAACAGAAAGATATAATCTTAATTTTTCTGAAACTAGCAAAGGTTTGTTTTATTTTTTTGATTACTTTAGTGGCTTAGGCGTTCCAGTTCCTGATTACAGAACCAGCAACGTAGGAGCATCAAGTCTAGGTGGTTTTATAGAATTAAAACATATTTTGGATTGCATCAGCTTGGCAGGTAATGGAAAAAATATCCTGGCAAAACAGTTCCAGGCCGAGTACACGTCCAACATTCCGGATAGCTATGATCTTGCAAAAGCAGCATTGAGAGAAGGCTATGCATTTGTCCACGAATCGATGTTATTTGGTTATGGTGGCGGCGATTCTTTTTTTAATTATGATCATAGCTCATTTGATCTGCATATAGTTACTCGAGATGAGTTCAAGCAGGCAGGGTATGGCTATACAACAATGAATGGCTTAAAGGATACCATTTATTTTAGAGCCCTTTATCTACGATTTATTTCCTATAATGTGGATCCACAATATTTCAAAGAGGCAATTAATAAATGGGTGACTGTGACTGGTACTGGCTTAACTTGTCATGCGAATTCGTTCACCAACGGGATCAATAATCTGGAAGTTTTAAACACAGCTTTACACAATCATTGGAAAGAACTGCAACTCTATGCCTTATCACTTCCTTCGATAATGGCTGCAAATAAAGAGCAAAGTTCTAAAAAAACTACAAACGATGTTCCTGAAGCATTTATAAATCAGAAAGAAGCCCTTTTTCAGTCTGAAAAGGAATATCCCCAAGAGCATATTAATTTCTTATTTAAAAAAATAAATCTATCAGAAGCACTGGCACAGGAAATATCAGCATCGATACACCAGATAAATACACTAACCAAACCTTATGCCGAGATGTCTGAGGAGAATCTACAGCAAGCATTAAGCTCAGCTAAAAAGTCATCACTGGAAGAACGAATTGCCATCCTGCGGGAAACACATTGCAGGCTCACTTGCTCTCAATCTAAAGCCAATCCACCACAAGGTGAATGGCTACGTTTAGAGCAATTAGTCTCTGTATTATTGGCCATGAAAGAAGAGTGCTTGTTACAAATAGATACTGGCGAAGGCAAGACCTTTATTTTGCAATTAATTGCCCTTCTAAAAGCTTTGGATGGTGAAAAAGTAAATGTGCTAACCCATAATGAGTCGCTTGCATTAAATGCTGGCGATAAGATTAAAAGGCTGGCTTATTTTGTAGGGATCAAAACGGCTAAAAAAACTGACGATGCTTCATCAATCATTGATGCTGATATTGTCTATATCGATATTTCTGCAGCTGTAATTAATGATTTATTAGCCAAACAATCCCTGGATAATCGACCTTTACCCGGTAAGAGAAAGGCTAGTGTGGCCATTATTGATGAGGTAGATAACATCGTCATTGATATTCATGCAAATACCACTATGCAAATTTCACAAGGAAATGAAGAGTCTGATAAGGATTTAGAACAGTTTTTATATCTCTTAAACAGCATTGTAAGAACTGAGCTACCTGAAAGGCGCGAGTTGACTGAGATAGATATGCAACGAAGCTTCATTAGGAATCAGTTGGATGAAGAATTGACTAATAATCTCTTTTATAAAACCCAGTGCAGCAAGGACCATGATCTTGATAAATACATCCGTGCCGCAATTAATGCTGCGACCCTAATACGAGATACCCATTACGTTGTTGAAACGGATGATTTAGTAATTAACGAGGTGACTATTACACGCAAAGTAGTTCATATCATGCATAAAGATACAACGGGGCGGGCTGATAAAATATCACAGTGGGGGGAAGGCATACATCAATGCGTGGCAGCTTATGAAAAGCAACACAATGATCCAACTATGATTATTCCTGGCATTTCTAAGGTCTTAGCAGAAGGTGATATAGAAACCTATCTCAATGAAAGTTATAGCTCCCACATTGGTGTAACAGCAACCATCGGTAATGAAAAAATTAGAGATAAAATAGACGAGATCATAAAAGCAAAACTCAATATAGTAATTCCAAGAGCAATTAGACCCCTTGGAATAGAAGCGTCTTGGCCGCTAAAACAGGGACAGCCAGAATATAATCGCTCTTACCGATTCTCACCAATCTATAAAGATTCCGAATCTCAACATTATGCAACCCTATTGGAAGCGATACAGAATATTCAGGATAATAATCAATCCTGTATTATTTTCTGGAATACGATTAGTGATTGTGATGAATTCTTTGCTTTTTTAAAACAAAACAGGATTAGTACGCAAACCATTCAGATTTTAGATGATACCCATGATGAGGAAAAAGCTCATAAAACTCACTCATTTCGTCCTTCTGAGGCTACAGTCATCTCACGCGCAAATGAACCCAAAATGATAACGCTCACCACAGCTGCAGGCAGTCGAGGTACGGATTTTGATGACATAAATATAGGGATTCTTGCAAAACCCAACCTAGGGCGTGTCACCGAGCAAAAAGCTGGACGTATTGCACGTAATGGACAATTTGGCCAAGTCTATGAGATTTATAATGCAAATGATTTGGATAAATCAATCAAAAATGAGGCGCTCAATTCAGAAGCCGATAACAAAAACAACCCGATGGGGCATCGTTCACGTATTTTAGCGCATGAAATAAAGAAAGAAGAGCAGACTTTAAAGGCGATAGAACAACGCGGGTCTAAGCGATCCATTTTTAAAGCGGTTGATAAAGAAGTTGAAAATAACTCCCTTGAGGAAATAGCTAATCTGAAAAAACCCAAATAGTTAAGGCAATGCTTTGATTAAGGCCTTAAACCGGGGATCTGCCATCATTTTTTCAGCTGTATCGATATAAATTTGTCTGTTTTCCGTAGGGACGGGTATTTTTTCAGCATATTCAAATAAAAGATCAGCCAATTGAGTAGTAGTGTTAGCGAATTCGAATCTTAACGTCGTGTAATAAGACCTAAAATAAGGATTTTGTGCCCAAGTCAAAAAACCTCTTAGCCAATAACGCAAAGAAGATAGATCATAGTTTCGAACGGCTAAACAATCTGACCAAGCTTGAATCATTACAGAAGCAATAAATTGTTCTTCGATAATACCAAGGTCAGTCAAAAGGGACTTTTTATTGGGTAAAATAACTTTGTTATACAAATCAAGATTAAACAAAAAAAATGAAGCCCTGAATTCAGGTCTAATGTGAGGACTGGTTTTTAGTAATTGGTTTGGGTACAACCATATCTTATCAACCGCTTCTTTTGTTTTCGTGATCCGTGCAAATTGCTGATTATATTCAAAGGAAATAGTCGTCAAAACCACATTAAATCCAACAAAAAGAATAGCCACAGAGGCAAGGGCTGAAAAAAAAACATTAATGCGTGTTTGTTTAAATTGCTCAGGATTTCTATACTTAATAGTAACAAAAAAACTAAATACTATGATGCAAATAACTACAACGCTAATTATTATTGGAATTAGGTCAGAAACACCAGCGAGATGCACCATGCAAGATCTCCTGCTCAATTAAAAAGCGGGCACCCTTAAAAAAGGATGCCCCTATTCGATAAACTGCAATTGAGAATCTCAATTGATGTTCTAGTACAAGTCAAGAATGACTTCGGCACGCCTCAGGAATTCTGTGTTGGAAGGGGAATGAACCCCTCCCAACACTTATTTTTACGCTAAGGTTACCCCGCCCTGAAGGACGAGGTCTTGAGCCTTTTGATAAATTATTTATTTTTGGCAAGGGCAAGTGATAATAAAAATCCAACTCCACCCGCTATCAATACGGAGGTGAGCGGATTTTCTTTGACTGTTTTAATCAGAACATCGGATTGCTCTTCTAACAAATGTTGAATATCAAAAGAGGTTTCCTTGCCTGCTTTATAAGCAACACGTGCTGATTTTTTAACGTTTTGTGTGCGCTTTTTAATTTTTTGTTTTATTTCAGTGGCGCCATCACGTGCAACTTTTTTCTTGGTTTTGGGTGCTGGATTAGTTTGTTTAGGTTTAGGATTTTTTTCCTCTTCTTTTATGAGAGGAGCGTTACTAGTAGATTCATCAGCCATATTAGTTCCTTTGTTTTTGATCTTATTAGATATTTTGAGCAGCAGAATAGTACTTGTTTAGAATAGGTGATGGAATTTTAAAATACAAGGAGATGTGCTTATCTTGATAGAGGAGCAGCAAGTGCTTTGCTGCCTTCTCTTGTCAAATGCGGTCTAAATGAAAGTAGATAAGTAAAAAGACCCTTTATCAATAGAATTATGGACTTAAGGGCTACGAAAACGAACAATCCTTCACCAATAAAGCTTGCCTCAAACTAGTCTAAAATTAGATAGAGCTCTAAGATCAATTTGGCAGGCATAAACCCAAATCAAGTTAAACGGGAAGGTATGATGGGCCTAAACCAGTATCATAAAAAACGAGATTTTTCAAAAACCTCTGAACCCAAGGGCAAAGTGGCTAAAGATAAGCATCGCTTATATATCATTCAAAAACACGCAGCGAGCCACCTGCATTATGATTTTAGAATAGAGCTAAAGGGCGTTTTAAAAAGCTGGGCCGTCCCAAAAGGTCCAAGTCTTGATCCAAAGGTAAAACGCTTAGCCATGCATGTTGAAGACCATCCCATTGAATATGGTAGTTTTGAAGGAATCATTCCGAAAGGCCAATATGGCGGCGGTACTGTTATGTTATGGGACGAAGGTTTATGGATTCCTTTAGATGAACACCCTTATAAAGCCTATGTAAAAGGGCATTTACGGTTTGAATTACAAGGAGAAAAATTAAAGGGAAGATGGGATTTGATCCGTTTTAAAGAGGATAATCATTGGTTTTTAATCAAATTCCAAGATGAGTATGCCGATCCAAATTATGATATTACTACTGAATTGGATACAAGTGTTGTAACTCAGCAAACGATTGAAGAAATTGCCAAAAATTATGACAAAATCTGGAGTAAGGAGGGGGTAGAGAAAATCCCTAAGAAAAAACCTAAAAATCTAGGCTCTAAACCTCATATCAAATTACCTAAAGGATTATCAAAAAGTCTTTTTCCTACATTTATCCCTCCCGAGCTCGCTACTTTAGTAGATAAGCCACCCAAAGGGGAGCAATGGCTTTATGAAATTAAATTTGATGGTTATCGTATTTTATCATTTAAAAAAGGGGATGAGGTCACCTTAAAATCTCGTAATAATAAAGATTGGACGCTCACTTTGGAGCCAGTGGCTACGGCCTTAAAGGACTTAGCCTTTGATAATCTAATTTTGGATGGTGAAGTCGTGGCCTTAGATTCTAAGGGACATTCAAACTTTCAATTATTGCAAAATTCAATTAAAGATAATAAAGAAACTTCGTTGGTCTATTTTCTCTTCGATATTCTTTATTTTGAGCATTATGATTTACGAGCTCTTCCATTAATCGAACGAAAAGCCATATTAAAAAAACTAATTTCTGCCGACTCATCGCTTTTACATTTTAGCGATCATTTAATTAAAGAGGGTAATCAACTCTTTGACTATGCTTGTGAGCAGGGTTTAGAGGGCATTATTGCTAAAAAAACCGACTCTGCCTATCTCTCAAAACGAACTAAAAATTGGTTAAAAATTAAATGCCTAAAACGACAAGAGTTTATTATTGGTGGCTATACCCCACCTAAAGGAGGGCGTTCTCATTTTGGTTCGCTTTTTTTAGGCGTTTATAACAAAAAAGGTCATTTAGAGTTCGCTGGAAACGTAGGCACTGGTTTTAATGAAGCATCCCTTAAGGATATTTATCAACAACTAGTAAGCCTTAGCGTTGAAAAAAATCCCTTTAGTACCAATCCCCCTGGTTATCGCCAAGCTAAATGGGTAAAGCCTAAGTTGGTTTGTGAAGTAGAATTCACCGAGTGGACTAAAGAAAATCACTTACGTCACCCTAGTTTTAAAGGCTTACGTGTTGATAAAAAAGCATCTGAGGTCGTTTGCGAAGAAGAAACCCCCATACAAGAAATTAGAGAAGAGGTAAAGCCTATGAAAAAGCCTCAAAAGGAATTTAACTTAACCAATCCCACTAAAATCCTCTACCCTCAAGACAAGATTACTAAAGAAGATTTACTGAGATATTATGAAACGGTAAGCGATTACATCCTGCCTTTTGTGCAAAATAGGCCTATAACTTTAGTTCGATGTCCTTCTAACTTTGAAGAGTGCTTTTATCAACGACATTATAATAAAACCACTGCAAAAACTCTTTATCCTATTGATGTCGAAAGTGATAAGGAAGTAGAAGAATATATTTATCTTAAAGATAAACCAGGTTTGTTTGGTCTTGTGCAAATGGGAGTTTTAGAAATTCATCCCTGGGGCTCTAAGATTAACCATCTGGAACAACCCGATATCATCGTAATTGATTTAGATCCAGCACCTGATGTTCCTTGGCAAAGGGTGGTTGCTGCGGCTAAAGAAATCCGTGATTATCTAGCGCAATATCACTTAATTTCATTTGTTAAAACTACTGGTGGCAAAGGGTTGCATGTTGTTATTCCCATTAAACCTGAGTATGACTGGGAGGCAGTTAAAGAATTCACCCATGTGTTTGTTCGATTCTTAGAAAAATTAAAACCTGATGAATACATCTCTAAAATGACTAAATCAAAACGAGTCGGAAAAATTTTTGTTGATTACCTTAGAAATCAGCGAAGCGCTACGGCCATTGCTGTTTATTCGACCAGAGCTCGTATTCATGCACCCGTATCAACCCCTTTAGCTTGGGATGAATTATCCAATAAAATGGAAGACAACTATTACACGATAAAAACGCTACCCAAACGTCTGGAAAAATTAAAAGAGGATCCATGGAGTGATTTTTGGAAAATTAAACAATCGTTGCGTTTGAATGATTTGTAGAAAAGTTGCGTATTCTCTCTCAAGATTAAATTTTAGTTCTGTTATTTTCTATAGGCAATAAAATCCGATCTATAAATTAGACCTCATGGAATCTGTGTAAATATTTTTACATTTGTTAAATATTGCCGCATAATAATTGGTTTTTTATTAACAAAGATAATGGAACTAACAATGCGAGAGATCCTCTATGACGCAAATTGTATTAGCAGCAAAGAAGAACTTGATAAATATAAGGAATTAATCGTAAGACTACAATGTGGGGAATTGAAATTTCCAAAGATTAAAATGCTTAAAGGAATAAGCTATCATGGCATGCCTACTTACCGAGTTAAAACTGACAAAAAAGAGCGCTTGATTTATACTTACATCACTTACTTGGAAGTAAAGACTTTATGTATTTTGGCAATTAATGATCACAACTATCCACGTTTAAAAAGGCAACTTAAATCGACAAATCTTGGCCAGATTAACTTGCTTGACTTGCAAGAAGAAGATTCAAACTTGATTCAAGACTATCCTGAAAAATCGCTTCAACCCATCAAATTTCTGCCAGCAGTCCCGCACAAAAAGACCATGGTAGCTTGGGATGAGCAGCAGCATCTATGTCATCTCTCTAAGGGCGCTATTATTTTCTCAGGACCTCCAGGTGCTGGAAAAACTTTGGTTTTGTATAACAATATGCTACGGAATATCTATGCCCAACCAGAGCTTGGGCTGCAGCAACCTATTTTATTTATTTCGCATTCACCCAGGCTGCTTAATACGCTGAGAGAAGATTATCAGAACTTAGGATTAGAAATACCCGTTAAATTTGTGACCTGGCTTGATTTTATTGCCTCCTCCTATCCTAAAAAGAAGACAGTTACAGAGGAGCATTTTAAAACCTGGTTAACAAAGATGAAATGGCAAGACGATATGCACGAAGTTTATTATGAATTGAGTTTGATCATAGCCTTAGGCGAGGAGGTCTACCTTAAGCTCGGTAAACGACAATGCCATTTTGCTGAAGATAAGCCAAAGCAACAGAAATTAATTTATCTTCTCAAGTGTTGGCAAAGCTACTTGGAGAAAAATGATTTCTTTGATCCGATGGTCAGCAGATATACCAATGAAAAGGAATCTTTTGCTGCTATCTATAGCGATGAGACTCAAAATTTGCCTCCCGCAGCTCTTGCCTTCCTTATTGAATTGGGGGACAAATATATTGCCAGCCTAGACAGTGAACAATGCCTTCTGTTCTCTCCATATATTCATAACTGCCTTAAGTTATTACTTTACAAGCAATATCAATTTTATGGAGAAATCCAGTTAGCAAAAACTTGGCGATGTCCTCCTGAAATCATTGCTGTTGGTAATCATCTTATGGATGCTAAATATCGCATTGATGGCAGTGGAAATCGACGTGAATATAAGGAAGTCGAGTCAACACTCCCTAAAGGTTCAGGGCTCATTAGCTGGGTTGATACTCAAAATTTGGCGAAGCTAAAAAATCTCTGTAGTTCCGCAGGAACCGTTGTTATTGTTGAGTACGTGACTGAGGAATTGCGAGCGATAATCCAACAGACCTTGGGAACCAATAATATCTTGACATCAAAGGATGTTATCGGTCTTGAATTTGATAATGTCATCCTCTGGGAGCCTCTATCCCAACGCAAGTGTTTTAGCGAGTTAGCACAACGCAAGCAATTACAAAACTCAAGCCTCAGTCTTGAACAATGGAATGCCATCAATGCCATCTATGTTTCGATTACAAGAGCACAAAAAGTGGCATATCTTTATGATGATAAGGCGCGCAAGCGCTTAAACTCTCTACCAGAGATTCTTTTAGGCGAACTTCCGCTTAATCAATTTAATCACACAGATTCAATGGATGAGTCAAAAAATCAATGGCAGATTTTAGCTAACAAATATCTTGAGGAAGGCCAAATCGAAAATGCCAAGGAGATTAAACGTTTTCATCTCCCTGAAACGCAACTAGATATCGAACCCTCCTTACCACAGGAAGCTCAATCAACCACAACGACAGACAAATCAAAAATTAATCCAATCCCAACAATAACTAACAACAATAAACGAAAAGCTTCCACACCAGAAAAACGCCAGGGCGAGTTAAAACCCCCTAATACTCTTACTGTGGAACAGAGAAAAATAGATGCGATTTTGTCTAACTTTAATCAAAACACACTGATGAATTTATTTAAACAACAAGAGGGTATGAGGCTTTTATTTGAGATTCCGACGGGTAATCATTTTTGCCTATTTAGTCGCTGTATATCAGAGCAAAACAAATATATTACCTTTAAAAAATTTATTAAAGAGAATGGAAAAATTGCTGCAGAAAAACTAACACCCCAGCGTTTAATAGAAGCGAAAATAGGTTACAGGATACCTACCTCTGAAAAGTATGGTCACAAGAAAGAACTAATCACGCTGATTTCGTATTTATATCAACATAAATACGAATCGATTCTGCATTGGCTATTGAAAAAATACTCACCAGCTCAAAGAATACATTTTATTTGCGATAGCCTAATTTACTCCGCTGTTAATGCGCCTATAATGCATGATGAGCAAATTCTATCCTTAATAAATTTCAACGAAAAGACACTTGCGGATAATAGGAAAGAACTGGTTGATCTGCTTTGTCAACCCATGCGATATGTACCTAGCGCCCCCTATATTTATCATTTATGTAGTTCTACACTTGGAATTAGTCTTATCGCTAAATTGATTAGTAATCAAACCCTATTCAAATCAATCTGCGAAAATTTATATACAGTTCCCCAAAACCTTGAGAGTTCTATTTTTCATAGACTTTCTATAAACGAAGTTGGCGTGGAAGTTTTAAATAAAATATATGATTTGGATCCCAGCCTTACAAAAAAAATCAGCATTGACGATTTATTAGCTAAAAAACCAAAAAAAAACCCATCCTCTTTTCATAGTCTTAGTAAATTAGTATTTAACGGCGGACATTTGGTTCTTAAGCGATTGATTACGCCGGATATAGCCGCAAAAATGCCGCATGGATTACCAAATATCTTCAACCTGTTTTTTCTATGTTGTGCACAGGATGGCGTAGAAATTATAAAACTAATGATGGATAACCAAATAGATATGGTGGCTAAAATGACTGGAAAGGTTATCTGTAAATGGCCAAATAGTGATCGAATGTCAATCTTAGGTTTACTCAGCTTAAACGAAGGCGGTCCTGCTATTTTAAATTGTTTGCTTGATTTTCATGGGAAAAAATTGGTAAAGCAATTAACGGATCATGCCCTGTTCTATCCTCTTATACAAAACGATCATCGCGATGCCTATGAATTTCTTAAAGGAACTGAGGAAGGA
>JACCWL010000067.1 GCA_013697645.1 Tatlockia sp.
GACGCAAGACCACTTTAATTGGTACTTAAGTGTATTAGACTTAGAAAGTGAGGTTGGAGGTATTATTTATTTATACAATTTTTTTAATGGAGCAAACAGCTGGGAAAATGATTGTCTAAAAATGGAAGTAGAACCTTCATTGGCAACATTTCAAAATGAACAAATAGATAATAAAATTAACTACATGATAGATTGTTCAATAAAAATACACAACCAAATTATAGAGACAGGTCGATTTACCAATCCACCAATATATCGTACAAATATCAATGACAATCAAGAATTGATTGATGCAATGAGCGAAATAAAACTATCTTATTAAAAAGAAACATTATTTAAAATTCTCAATAAGGCTTTGGTTTTATCCAAGAGGAATGTATTTTTTAAAATTAACACCTATAAATATATTAGAATCAACACACGGGATTAAAGTTTAATGGGCAAGACGGTATCAAGACCTTCGTAACGCCCATTATTCACTTTTGTTGAAACTGGGTAAACTTCTAAATCGTCAGGTTCGTAGGGTTTTAATAAAGACAATAAATCATTAGACGTTTCTTTTGGATTTAACCAATGCGCCCGCCCTTCCCTATTAAGAATCACAGGCATTCGGTCATGAACGGGATGCATTAAGTCATTTGCTTGCGTTGTTATAAGACAGCAAGATTGAAGGGTTTCACTGCCGTCCTTTGCTTGCCAACTCTCCCATATGGCAGCGATGGCTAACAAGTCACCCTTTTTATGTTTAACGTAATAGGGCTGCTTTAGACCGCCCTGCTCTTGCCATTCAAAAAATCCAGACATCACCAATAAACAGCGTCGTGATTTAAACGCCTCTCGAAAAGCAGGCTTGGTAGTAATGGTTTCAGAGCGTGCATTCGCCAATCCATTACCTATTTTTTTATCCTTTGCCCAGTAAGGAACTAATCCCCAACGGAAAGTTACCGCATGTCTAATCGCCTCAAGCTCAACGATTGCCAATACAGGAAGACTAGGAGCAATATTAAATTGAGGTGAAAAGGCCGGCAAATCAATCACATCCAATTGCGCTTTGATTTTATCTTTAGAAGTAATTAGGGTAAATCGTCCACACATCGTAAGCCCAAAATTGAATATTCGTTATCCTAATTGTACACAACTTACCTTCTTCTGTTCAAGCGAGCTTGGCAATCAACGCCCTGCTTTGGCTAAGTCATTAGTAATTCTAATAAATTTCTTTGAAACTCGTTCTTATTTGATTTAAATTATCTATAAACGAAGCCCTTTTCAAGCAATTAGCTCAAGAACCTGTAAAGTCGTCGATTGGACTTATGTAGCTAATCACTTAAACCAATCGCATCTCGTCATTTTCCATAATTCATCTTTTGATAGAAACTTTTTAGAATTGCAAACCCCTCAACCTTTGCAAACGCTAATTAAAAACCTACCTTTTGCTTGCACCATTAAAGACAACATCGATTGGAAAGCGCGTGGCTTTGAAAGCTCAAAGCTTGATTACCTTAACTTTAAATTGGGTTATTTTTATGACGGTCATCGTGCTATTAATGATTGTTGGGCAACGTTAAATGTGTTAATCCAAGAAGACGGTGCTTTTGACGAATTAAAAGCGAATGGCCGAAAAAAAGAGACCCTGCTTTCTGCTGCCAATGCCCCTTTCGATAAGAAAGACCATTTAAAAGCACGAAACTACCGCTGGGCTGATGGAACAGGACAATTGTCGAAAGGCTGGACTCTTTGTATTTCCAATGACAAGCTTCATGAAGAGAAACAATGTAGATAATGAAATCTATGGAAAACCCGGTGTGAGCGATAACATTCCCCAAACACTGGTGACGGCAAGAACTCGCTATTCGTTTCGCGCGGAATTGCTCCCAGAATAGAGAGCCATTATTCAATCCAAGTAGATTTGTGGGATGAACCCTATCGTACTTTTACTGGGTTTAGCCCATTTAGATAGTGAAGACGAATGGGCTACAACTAGAGATGTTAGAAGTACTTATTTAATTTATGCTACGCGCGTAGCATTTTTAATACACTTCAATCAGGTGAAATGAAAAACCTAAAATCAGACTACCCTCTTCCTGTAATGTAGGGATTTTCATAGCCCTCAATTGCGGCGATAATGTCGGCATCTCCTTCAACCTTATGCCTTTAAAGTCTTTTTCCGGAGTTTTTACTTCTTGCCTTCGTTTAACACATAGTGCTGTAAGAGGGTTTCTAACTTTGATTGTTGTAAGGGCTTTAGGGCAACCTTCTTGTATGCCAGGAGACATGGCTTCCTTTCATTTTTCAGGATCATCAGCCGGAGTTTTGCGCGGACAAGAACAGTTTATGGATTTCGCCCAAAACGTTCAGCGGCTGATGTTATCGGAGCCTATTATTTTGCACTATCAAGAAAGGGCCTTAGATTAATGGGCTTTATAATGATAGCTTCTTTTACCCCTCATCATTTTTTAAAATTAGCGCTTAAACAGCCAAATAATAAGGGCAATTATTAGGCTAATTATTATACAAGTTGTAATAGGAAAGTAAAAAGTAAAATTACTTTTGCGAATAAAGATATCGCCGGGTAAACGGCCTAATCCAATTTTTTTAATGATTGGCCAAGATAACCCTATTATAACAAGTAATATACCGAATAAAATGAGTAATTTTTGCATGTGTATTTCAAAAAGTAGATTGGCTATTTATTCTGTCCTTTTCTACTAACAATTACAAACTTACTTTAGTTTAGGGCTTCTGAGGAAGGTTCTCATAGCTTAGGAACCTTAATTTATAATTTAGCTTCCATATAAAAATTCATTAGTTCTTCCTTAGTCTTAGGCACATTTTTTCCAAAAAAAGAAATATCAGAGGCCTGAGCTGCTTTTGCTTTAAAAGAAGGGCCCTGGGCAAATTTTTCTCCTGTTGGATCGACATAGATATTAGCAAAATTAGAAGCTACTCGCGGTTCAGTCGAATTCCAAAATTGTGGTTTTTTTGAACGAATAACGTTAAGAATTGTTTCAACTGTTTCTTCAACCGGACGCCCTTCTTTCATTAGAGTTCGCCAATCTTCTATTTCTTTTTTCATTTCTGGATAGGGATTGTTTTGCTCTGTAAAACGATTTCCCTTCGGCGTAGCAGCTTCGAAATTCGTTAAAACCGGACCCGGATGAATATTTGCAACTTGAATATTAAATTCGCGTAAATTTTGGCGTAAAACCGCTGTGATATGCTCAATCATCGCCTTTGAACCAGAATAGATAGGTTGTCTCATATCGGGGATTGGGCCAACTATACTCGATATGGTAAGAATTAAACCCGATTTAGCTTGTCTCATACCTGGCAGCACAGCATGGGTGACCTTCATCACGCCTAGCACATTGGTATCGAGTACCTCTTGGATTTGTTTAATGCTAAAAGATTCAACAGCACCCACAAGTCCAATTCCGGCATTGTTGATGAGAATATCAATGGGGCTTAAATTTCTAACAATTTCATTAATATTATCTTCAGTATCTCTAACATCCAATTTGATAACTTTTAGATTAGGATAAGATTTTGCAAGTTGTTGTAACTTCAGATATTTTTCAGGATTGCGTGCTGAAGCGATTACATTGTATCCCTCTTTGGCAAGGCGTTCAGCGGTATGATAACCAATGCCTTGTGAGGCTCCTGTGATTAATACAGTTTTCATCATTCTGCTCCATTTGTTGATGAGTTAATCTGGGAATGCTCAAACTCGCACTAAGATACAAAAATAAAAGAATTGCGAAACTTATTGAAGCACTGATTATGGGGAAGCCGTCCAAGATACCTTTCCAAACCTATCTATTGTTAACTGCCTGTCATCAGCGGGGTAAATCATTTCAAGGCAAAGGTCTTGTATAAGGTCATCAAAGTTAACAAGTTTTCGCTCAAGTGACAGAAACTGCCCACCGCTGACAGCTCCTGCTTGGCGCAGTGCCATAAAGGAAGAAAGATTAGGAATTGGTAAACAACGTACAAATGCCATGAATACATCGACTTTGGCCGCCTTCCCTATCTGTCTCATTAGAGTACGCATTTCTTTGGAGTAACCACGTTTTTGAAAAGTTGGATCAACAACAAGCATGTCTGAATAGCCTACACAGCCTAGATGACGATAATTATCTAATCTTAATTGCAAAGCAGGAGGGTTTTCAACACAGTAAAAAATCATATAACTGATTAATTGCTCGCCATCAAAACCAAGCAAAATCTCTGTACTTCCGGTTGCCATCGCTTTAGAAATTGCATTATCACAGGTTGATTGAAGGCAACCGCCATTATAAAGATTTTGGTCATATAAAGAGCTAGGAATGATTTTTTGATTTAGCGTTCTGATTTGATCCCAGAGGTTTGGGCAGAGATCACTCGCTTTTTTATGAATTATATTCATCTGACTTTATCTCAATCCCTAAAAATCACCCCAAATCTCACCCTCATCTTTTTCTACAACATGATCGCGCAGATAAAAAATTCGCTTATGCTTTTTAATTTCTTTTAATTGAGATTTGGATATTGGGTGTTTGGCATCAAATTCAAAAAGAAATTTGTCGTAGGGACTTACATAAGCCTTATCGATATCATTTTTAGACATAAGTTTTTCCAGATGACGTATACTAAATTTAAGGAGTTTAAAGGATTTTAAAGGAAAAATCAGCTATGACCGTGAAAAAAGCAGAGTTACATGTTCATTTAGAGGGCACAATCAGACCCGCTTTGGCAAAAATGCTTGCTCAGCGTAATCAATTAACTCTGCCAGCAAACCTTATAACAGCAGACGAGCAAAGTTATTCTTACCCTGATTTTCTGGGTTTTCTAAATGCCTTTGATGAGGTTGCTGCTGTCATAAAACATCCTCAAGATTATTATGATCTTACCTTTGATTACCTAAAGGCAAACGCAAAAGAGAATACGATTTATGTCGAGATGATGTACTCACCACAACACGCAGAACTTTCAAGCGGTATTCCTTCTAGGGAGCATTTACAAGCTATTGTGCAAGCGATTGATGATGCTGAAGCAAAATTTAATATAATAAGCCGTATTATCATCGTTGCTGTCCGCCATTTTGGAGCCGATGCGGCAACCAAGGTTGCTAAACAAGCTCTAAAGGAAAATGTACCTTATATTGTGGGTTTTGGCCTTGGCGGTGATGAAGTCAATTTTCCACCCCGATTATTCTCCAAAGCCTATCAAATTGCGTCTGAAGGCGGTCTTCATTGCACTGTGCATGCCGGCGAGTTTGCCCCAGCCAGTGGCATGCTCGAAGCCATGGAATATTTACCTATTGAACGGATTGGGCATGGTATCCAAGCGATGCATTCGATAGAAACCATTGCGCAACTGAAAGAACGCAACATCGCTTTAGAAATTTGTCCATCCAGCAATATAGCTCTAGGTTTGTTTAGCGATATGTTAAGCCATCCTCTGACACAGTTGAGGGCAGCAGGGATAAAGCTTAGCCTTGGTTCCGATGATCCGCCTTTTTTCCGTACTACTCTAGCTAATGAATATCACCTCGTTCAAGAAGCTTATCAGTACTCTGACAAAGAGATGGAACATTTTACTGCGATGGCTATAAATTCCTCCTTCGCCGATAAACAAACAAAATTGAAATTAGCTAATTTATTGGCTGGGTGAGATTAGAGGGTGATCTTCGTTCATATTCTGAGATTGACATCCAATCTTTGGACCTGTGGTTTTTTTCCAAATTTCAGTTACTAAGGGCTTAGGTTTTCTGAAAATTGTTGTTTTAATACTGTCAACTTGTAAATGAGCTGTGTGATTAAATAGTTCAGTATGAGGTGAAATCCAATCAAGATACTCTTTTGGTGCATAAAAAGGACTGGAGCGTACCTTATTGGCGAGAGGATTTTCTGCATTTATAAAAGACTTTCTTTAAGCTACTTTCAGAACGTTATCAGAGACTAAAAAATTGCTTAATTTTATATCAAGATATCTTACTTCAAAAAACGAAAATAAGGGTAAAGAAACATATCAATAATCGATCGAACGCACTTCACGTCATCTCGCACCTGTCATCCCGAACGTATCTCTGTCATTCCCGAACACAGTGAAGGATCTCCTTTGCATGGCATTGTCTAGTTTAGAGGAGATCCTTCACTGTGCTCAGGATGAAGGGGGATGCTCAGAAATATAAATACCCTTAGTTTTCTTCTATATATTGACGAAGTTTTTTCATGGCATTTTTCTCTAACTGGCGAACTCGCTCAGCTGAAACACCATACTTATCGGCTAACTCATGTAAGGTTGCCTTGTTATCGGCCAACCAGCGTTGTTGTAAAATATCCTGACTTCGCTCATCAAGGCGCTCTAGAGCGTGCAATAAATGCTCACGACTACGTTCATCACTCACTTCCTGTTCAATTAAATAGGCAGGGTCAGAGTTCACATCGTGGAGATAATTGACAGGTGCTTTGAAATTTTCATCGTCGTCTTCAGAAAGAGGCGCGTCATAAGGAGTGTCCATGGCATTCAGTCGCTGTTCCATGATCATTACATCTTTAGGATTTACTCCCAGATCCTTAGCAACCGCGTTAACCTCTTCAGTATTTAACCAACCTAAACGAGTTTTCATTTGGCGAAGATTAAAAAATAATTTGCGCTGCGCTTTAGTCGTAGCAATTTTAACAATACGCCAGTTGCGAAGCACAAATTCATGAATTTCAGATTTAATCCAATGCACAGCAAAAGAAACTAGGCGAACACCCATTTTAGGGTCAAAACGCTTAACTGCTTTCATCAAACCCACATTTCCCTCTTGAATTAAGTCATTCAGCGGTAAACCATAACCTAAATAGCCACGAGCAACGCGTACAACATAACGCAGATGAGCAAGCACCAAACGGCGAGCACCTTCAAGGTCACCCTCGTTATGGAAACGCTCTGCACAGTCCGATTCTTCTTCGGCAGACAACATTGGGATTTGATTAACTCGATGAATATAAGCATCAAGGCTGCCAATTGGCAAATTCAATGAGGCTAACTGTAACTGCTGATTCATGCTATTCCTCCAACAAAGACATAGCGCCTTGAAAAACTGGAGCGGAGATTAATTTCGATGTGTTCCGCACTAGGCGCTTAAAACGCTTCGCTTCGCTACAGAAGCGAAAAAACTATTCAATTATACATCAATTATAGGGTTCAATAGAAGCAAGTTGCCTATTTACTGACAATTTAGCTCCCAACCAGCCTAAAATTATTGATACAAGAACTAAGTAATAGGCCTGTTTTACCGATAAACCGATGATAGAGTAACGCATTTGGTAGGCTGATGCCAATTGCTTAACCACTGCAGTCAAAGTTAGCATAAAGAGGTTAACAAAAAGCACTGCAAGTATGGCGCCGGCTAAACTATACCAAATTCCAGAATACAAAAAGGGTCTAGCGATATAAGGATCTGTTGCCCCTATTAATTTTAATACCTGAATTTCCTCATGCCGATTGTAAATAGCTAAACGAAGAGTATTAGCAACCACTAAGACAACAGCCGAGGCTAATAAGACCATTAAAGCATGAGCAGCTTTAGACAAAAAACTTATGATGGCATGCAAGCGATTGATCCATTGCATATCAATTTTTGCTTGCTCCACTTGCGGATAAGCCTTAAGACGATCATAGAGCTCTTCCATTTGTAAGGGAGTTTTTATCGCAGTATCAGGGACAATGTCAACCACAGCAGGCAAGGGATTTTCCGGTAAATAGCGCATAACATCATGCATTCCCTCCTGCTGTTGTAATTCAGCAAGCCCTTCTGCAGCAGATTTAAGGCTAAGAGTCCCTACACCTTCTGTAGCACGAACTTTCTCTAAAAAAGTCGCTTCCTCTGCCACAGACAGAGGGGATTTAAGATAAAGGGAAATATGCCCCTTACCCTGCCATTTCATGATTAAATCATCAAGATTAGTAGTAAAAACCCAGAAAAGTGTGGGGAGTGTCAAAGTAATGGCAATCACAACAATTGTCATTGTCGTAGCCAGCGGTTTTTGGCTAAGTGAATTAAGACTAGCGCTCGCTGCTTGTAAGTGATAAGAAAATAAAGCCTGCATTTTTTTTAGCATACACGGCCTCCTTTCAGCATAACAATCCGATGCCTCATTCCAGCAATCAGCGCCAGATCATGAGTAGCGATAATGATATTTACACCAACCTGATTAAATTGTTCAAAGAGCTTCATAATTTCCGTAGATAGATTGGGATCAAGATTCCCAGTAGGTTCATCAGCAAGAAGTAAGGCCGGTTTATGCACCACGGCTCGTGCAATGCCCACACGCTGCTGTTCTCCTGCTGATAACTGTAGCGGCAACATCTTTTCCTTTGACAATAAGCCAACCATATCAAGGGCTGCATGCACTCGTTTGTTCATCATGAGTGGCGTCATTCCTTGAATTTGTAAAGGTAGGGCTACATTGTCAAAAACAGTTCTTTCATTTAATAAATGGGGAGACTGAAAAGTAATTCCTAAACTAGAGCGATAAGAAGCAATGTTTTGTTTCTTTAATTGATTCAGATGAATACCATTGACAATAATTTGACCTGAAGAAGGTGTCTCAAGCATCGCAATTAATTTAAGAAAGGTAGATTTTCCAGCACCCGAATGCCCGGTTAGAAAAAGCATTTCTCCTTTTTCTAAAGAAAAGTTAATCTGGCTTAAGGCTTCAAAACCCCCAGGATAACGTTTGTTGACCTCTTCAAATTTAATCATCATTAAAAATTGCCTGGACAAATTGCTGTGCATCGAAAGGACGTAGGTCGTCAATTCCCTCCCCAACACCAAGATAACGAAATGGTATCCCTAATTCATTAGCAATGGCAAACAAAATACCACCTTTTGCAGAGCCATCAAGCTTAGTCATAATAATGCCTGACAACCCAATGGCCTGATTGAACTGTCGAGCCTGGTTAAGCGCATTTTGGCCTATGCTTGCATCGAGAACCAAGATTGTTTCATGAGGCGCATTGATATCTATTTTTTGCAGCACGCGTTTAACCTTTTTCAGTTCCTCCATCAGGTTTCCTTGCGTGTGCAAACGACCTGCTGTATCAGCAATCAGAATATCAATTCCCCTCGCTTTTGCCGCCTGGAAAGCATCATAGACAACAGAAGCGCAATCCGCCCCAGTATGTTGCGCAATCACTGGAATTTGATTACGCTCTCCCCAGATTTGCAGCTGCTCAACCGCGGCCGCGCGAAATGTATCCCCGGCCGCCAGCATTACCTTTTTACCCTGCTGTTGAAATTGCTTGGCCAATTTACCGATAGAGGTTGTTTTACCAGCACCATTAACTCCAACAGTCAAAATGACAAAAGGAGATTTATCGGGCGTTTCTAAACTGAGCGGCTTCACACCTTTAGATAGGATAGCTTCGAGACGTAATTTAAGCTCGTGATAAACGGCATTGCCGTCAGCCAATTGTTGTCTTGCTAACCCCTCACTTAATTGCTTCAAAATAGATTGCGTGGTTTCAATACCCAAATCAGCGCTTAGCAATAAGATTTCCAGTTCGTCTAACAAAGCGGCATCTATTTCTTTTTTACCTAACAATAAACGCCCTATTCCGTCACCAAATTGTTGACGGGTTTTGGTCAAACCACGTTTAATTCGAGTAAAAAGACCAAGCTTTTGGTCTTTCTCCTCTTCTTTAATGAGCTCGGTATCCGTTACGATCTCTTCGTTAGTGATCTCCGTTTCAGCTAATTTCTCATCTTCCAATAGCTCTTCGGCAGGCAAAAGTGGCTCTTTAGCAAGCGGTGATGCAGGCTCTGTTCCACCTTGATTTCTTTTAAACCATTTAATCATAAGTATACAAAATGAAGGAAATGTGGAATTCTATCACTTTTTTTGCTTGGGGGTTAATTCATGCGTATCGCATTGCTAGTTCTTTTAGCCACACTTTCCTGGCAATCCCATTGTCAGGTTCATGAATACACTCTGAGTAATGGTCTAAAAGTTGTAGTGAAAGAGGATCATCGGGCTCCAGTGGCTGTTTCGATGGTGTGGTACAACGTAGGCTCAGCCGATGAACCTGGCGGTATTACAGGAATTGCTCATGCTTTAGAACATATTATGTTTAAGGGAACAGCTAAATTCCCTTTGGGCGTTTTTTCGAAAACGATTGCTGCAGCAGGCGGCCAGGAAAATGCTTTTACCAATTATGATTACACGGCTTATTTTGAGAAAGTTGCAGCTAACCAATTAGCAATTGGTTTCGAACTCGAAGCAGATCGCATGCAAAATTTGTTGCTGGATGAGGGAGAATTCAGCAAAGAAATCAAAGTGATCGCTGAAGAACGACGTTTACGCACTGATGATAATCCTCAAGCCTTGGCTTTTGAACGTTATCTTGCAACAGCACATTTAAGTGCGCCACACCATCATCCGGTTATTGGTTGGATGTCTGATATTGAACAGTTAACTATTCAGGATTTGAAGGCATGGTATGAACGTTTTTATGCACCTGATAATGCCACTATCATTGTGGTTGGTGATGTAAATCCCGAAGAAATACATGGATTGGCACAGAAATATTTCGGCAAGATTACTAAAAAAGCGAACTATCAACGCAGACCACAAGCCGAGCCGCCTCCTTTAGGACCCAAATACATAGAAATTCATGCCCCAGCGCAACTGCCTTTACTGATATTTGGCTACCCAGTCCCGAGTGTAAAGACAGCAACAACAGCTTGGGAACCTTATGCGCTGGAAGTCATAGCCGGTATTCTTGATGCTGGTGACAGTGGACGTCTTGCAAAAAATCTTGTTCGAGGATCTCACATAGCAAGCGGTGTCAATGTTTTTTATAATCTATACACCCGCTATCCCACGCAATTTTCCTTTTTAGGCATACCTTCTCAAACTCACACAGTTGACGAAATTAGAACTGCTGTACTTAAGGAAATTAAACGACTACAAAAAGAACCTGTAACTGCTGTTGAGCTTAAACGAGTCAAAACGCAAATCATCGCGCAAAAAACCTTTGAAAAAGATTCCATTTTTGGACAAGCAATGGAGCTGGGTTTATTGGAAACGATTGGTCTTGGCTGGAAAACAGCAGACTCTTACGTTGACAATATAAGCAACATCACTGCCGAGCAAATACAGCAGGCCGCTAAACGCTATTTTCAGGAAAACTCAATGACAGAAGCGCGATTACTTCCTTCAGCATCCGGGAGCCCACCATGAAATCAACTAAGCGACTAATTGTTGTCTTATTTTTTATTGCCTCCGCAACTCTGCAAGCTAAACCTTTTAACACTGAACAATGGAAAACTACCAATGGTGTTTCTGTGGTTTTTTATCAGGCGATGGAGGTCCCCATGCTTGGTATCAGCATCGCTTTTGCTGCTGGTTCTGCTTACGATGGAAAAAAATATGGTCTAAGCACCTTAGTAACCAGTATGATTAATCAAGGCAGCCTTGGATTGGATGCCTCCCAAATTGCAGAAAAATTAGCCGATACTGGCGCACAATTTAGTGCAGACTCTAGCCGAGACATGGCAGTCCTCTCACTTAAAACGCTGACAAAAGCTGATGCAATGAAGGGAGCTGTGGATACTTTCGCTGCGATAATTAATAAACCTGATTTTCCTGAGGTTGCATTTAACAGGGAAAAACATCAGCAACTTTTGAGCATTGCCCAAGCACAAGAATCCCCAGATGATGTTGCCAATCTAATTCTTTTTCAAAAACTCTATCAAAACCACCCTTATGCGCACCCGATTGATGGTAAAAAAGAAACAGTTAACAGCTTAACCTCAAAGGATCTTCGCAATTTTTATAAACAATACTTCGTAGGTGCAAATGCTGTCCTGGTAATGGTTGGTGCAATTGATTCGATTAAGGCTCATCAACTAGCTGAGCAATTAACGGCAGGCCTAGCAAAAGGTCAGCCAGCCGCCTCTATACCTAAGGCGCTACCTTTAAAACAAAACCAGAAAATAGCCGTCGATTTTCCTTCATCACAAACCATACTTCGACTTGGACAAATCGGAATAGATCATCACAATCCGAATTATTTTCCTCTTACTGTTGGTAATTATATCTTAGGAGGGGGTGCACTTGTCTCAATATTGGCTCATGAAGTTCGGGAAAAACGAGGTCTAACCTATAGTGTTACCAGTCAGTTTATGCCGATGCCTGGCGATGGGCCTTTTATCATCAGCTTGTCGACCCAAAAAAAATCAGCAGATACCGCTTTACAAATTACGGAAGAAACCTTAACAACCTATCTTAAAAATGGTCCCAGCGAAACTGAGCTCAAAGCCGCTAAACAATACCTGACAGGCAGTTTTCCTTTATCCTTGGCATCAAATTCGAGCATCGCCAATGTATTACTCCGAATTGCCTTTTACCATTTGCCTAATGATTATATAGATACTTATGTTACGCAGACAGATAAGGTTACAACGGCAAACATTAAAGAAGCCTTTCAAAAGCAAATTCAGCTTGAGAATATGCTGGTTATTGCAGTAGGGAAAAGGTGAAGCACACTGTACGAATAATTGGCGGCCGATACCGCGGAAAAAAACTTCATTTTCCTGATATTGAAGGGTTAAGACCCACGCCAGATAGAGTTAAAGAAACTTTATTTAATTGGATAATGCATGAAGTTCGCGGAGCGCGCTGCCTTGATGCCTTTGCAGGCAGCGGAGCACTGGGTTTTGAAGCTTTTTCACGTGGCGCTAAACAAGTCGTTTTGGTTGAATCTTCACCGCAAGCTTATACCAACCTCAAACAAATTGCTGCCTCCTTCAAAGCTAATAATATAGCTATTATAAATGCCAGGGCTGAAGATTACTTCCAAAAAGCTCAGGAGCCCTTTGATATTATTTTTCTAGATCCACCCTTTGCCAAAAATTATTTACCCTCTTGCCTCGATATTTTAGCCAATTCCAATTTATTAATTAAGGGCGGTTTAATTTACATTGAATCGGAAAGCAAACAAGAAATTAGCCCACTGCACTGGCGAGAAAGAAAATTTAAACAAGCAGGCCAGGTTTGCTACAGCCTTTATGAAAAAATTTCGGGCTAAATGCGCTCTATATGCTGTTCCCCTTGACAAGGCGTCATGCTCCTGTTTCAATCTCTTCAGTACTCATCTATTTAAAAGTCAAAGATGATCAACAAGTTTGTGGCACTCATCCTTATATCCATTCTCCTTTCAGGATGTATTAAGATTTTTAGAAAACCTCCGGTGAATGCACCTAGTGACGATGCAACAATTAAACTTGCGGAAGCCGCAACTTCAATAAGTGATTCGATGTTAGAAGTGGCGCGGGTAGAAAAAGTAATTTGTCCGCCGAAAAGATCTAATCTGCTTACAATCCCTAGTGCGTACAATCTGCAGGCTCGCGCTTCTGTAGATTGGTCAGGTCCAATAGAGGAATTGACTGCACGTATTGCTAAAGCTGCACATTTTCGATTACGTGTCCTGGGTAAAGAGCCCGCTGTTCCTGTTTTAATCAGTCTTAATGCCAAGGATGAAAGTCTAGCCGAAATCTTGCGTAATATTGATTATCAGGCGGGACAAAAGGCTTACATCCACGTTTATCCTAACAGTCAGGTCGTTGAACTACGCTATGCGAAATTTTATTCCTAGTTTGTTAATAATATGTTTAGCGCTGCTAGTGCTATCATGTTCCCACACGAACAAGCTTCCACCAGACACTACCTCACTCGCTGGTTTGCAGGCTATGGCCAATGATGTCAGCACAAAAGCCGCCAGAAAGAGAAGCCGTGGCAGAATAAAAGAAATGGCGCTGAAAGAAAACGCCCTCAGCGTAGGAGCCCAAGCAGGACTTGCCTGGCGCGCCAGGATGATTGACGATAAACTCACTCTACTTGCCCGCCGACTTGACACGATTTACGACTTTAACTCGCTAATTCTTGAACACAACATTTTACCCCCGGTATTACTCGAAGGTCGAAATACTTTGAATTTGGCAGATCCGATGACGATCCGTATTTCAGACCGTACTTACAAAATTACCAAGCAAGCCCGTTTTGTGACCACACCGCCCAATTGGCGACAATATTTATGGCTGGATTTCAAACCCCCCGAAGCTCCGAATTCCTTTCTCTTACCCAAAAGCAGAAGAGAAAGACAGGTTTGGAAGTTTCACGTTGAAAAAGGGTGGAGAAACGGCATTGAGCAAGCAAATAATATTCTTGAAGAAAGCATTGCTCGGATCAAAGAAGATTACCTTGGTATGATTCGCTATCGTAAGTTATTAGCTATGAATATGGTTTCTCCGCCCTATGTCGCGAATACTGACTTAGGCGTGACCGGGGATGCATCGGAGATACATATTGACGATAGAATATTACGGATCACCGCCTTACCAGGCCTCAACACCAATCCCAAAGAATGGATTGCTGCTGTTTCCAAAGATGAAAATGCCCTGGAACATTTTAAAAATCTAGAAAAATTAGCGCAAAACTCTAAAATAGTAATTACAAGCAAAGCATGGCAGCCCGTCATCGCTCCTGTTAATTGAAGAACTATGTCGAATATAAATTTAATGCCTGATGAGCCAACCCGTTTTACCCCAGTTTTTATGGATAAAATGCTACAGCACGCAGAAAATTTAGGCGCATCTGATATCACAATTCAAACAAGTTCCCCTGTCTTTGCTGAAGTCTATGGAAAATTGCTAAAGATTACTAATCGCTCACTTTCCAATACGGAGCTGGGTGATCTGATAAATTCAATATATGGCCCTAATGCGACGACACAGCTGCTCTCGGGTAAAGATATCGATACACATTATGAATTCCGCCCCAATCGAGGTGTGCGATATCGCTATCGGGTTAATGCCACCGCTTGTTTAGTGGAAGGCCACGATGGCATACAAATTACTTTAAGAACAATCCCAACTACACCACCTCGATTAGCAACGATGAATTTGCCTGACAACATCCTTGAAGCTATAGCACCTCCAGAAGGAATTGTTTTTATCACCGGAGCAACTGGCTCTGGTAAATCCACTCTTTTAGCGTCTATTATTCGTGAGCTTATTGAAACAACCGATTCAAACCGTAAAGTTTTGACCTATGAAGCACCTATTGAATTTGTTTTTGATGAGATTGAAACTATTTCATCCATTGTCAGTCAGTCAGAAATTCCACGTCATTTACCTGATTTTGCTGATGGTGTGCGAAATGCCTTACGCCGAAAACCACGCTTAATCATGGTGGGTGAATGTCGTGATGCTGAGACAATAAGTGCCGCGCTTGAAGCAGCACTCACCGGACACCCGGTTTATACAACTTTACATACCTCAGGCGTTGCTGAAACTATGCGCCGTTTGGTTACTTCATTTGCAGGTGAGGAACGGCTTGGTCGAACTATTGATATTTTAGAAACTATTCGGCTTTGTATTTGGCAAAAACTGGTTCCAACTGTTGATGGAACCAGGGTTGCCCTGCGGGAATATTTAGTCTTTGATGAAGAAGTACGTGATACCTTGCTCGAAGGTGATCCCAATGATGTCACCTCCACAACAAGAAAATTGGTACGCCAACGCGGTCAGTTAATGACCGTAGATGCTAAGAATAAATTTGAACAGGGGATTATTTCTGAGCGTGTCTATAAACTCATCATTGCAGGAACGAAAGAATACCAAAGATAAGCGATAAGAAGCATCTCTCAAAGCGGGAATCGGATGAAAAACCTAGGAGTCTTGCTCTACGATAATGTGCAATCCATGGACTTTATTGGCCTTTGGGAAGTGTTTTCCATCTGGAAAAACAGTTTAAACGCCCCTCTTGAAATGTTCTTGATTGCTGAGAATGGAAGCGATGTGCACTGCGTAAATGAAATCACTATCAAAGCCCATTATGACTTTGACCACTCCCCCTCCATTGACTACCTTTTTGTTCCAGGTGGTCCAGGTCGAATGAAAGAAGTTCATAATGAGCAACTTATTACCTTCATAAAAAAACAAGCAAAACATGCGGAATATATTCTCTCGGTTTGCACTGGCATGTTTCTTCTTCAGAAAGCAGGTTTGTTTCATAATACACCTGTAACCACTTACTGGCGCGCGCTACAAGAAGCACAATCACTACCCGGTATTCAAATTGTTGAGGAGCGCATAGTCAATCAAGGACACTTTTGGTTGGCAGGCGGAGTTTCATCGAGCATTGATTTAGCCTTTGCATTCCTTGCTCAAATTGCCGGAAAAGAGCTGGCAGGGAAGGTGCAATTACTTTTTGAATATTTTCCAAAACAAGAAGTCTATTGCACATCCGAACTCATCGAAAAGCTCCCTCCTTACTACACCGCCAAAGAGGGTGAGAAAGCGCAATTACCTAAATACATTCGGGAATACTTAGCAGAACATAAAAATTAAAGAGGAAAAATGATGACCGCTCAAAACCCAAAAGATGACCTTTATCACATACCCCTAGCTTCTTCAACAGGACAAAGCGTAAACCTTGAACCTTATAAAAATCAGGTCATACTTATCGTCAATGTTGCCAGTCGCTGTGGTTTTACACCGCAATATGCAGAACTTGAAACTCTTTATCGCGATTACAAAGACCGAGGTTTTACTGTGCTTGGTTTTCCTTGCAATCAGTTTTTAAAACAAGAACCTGGGACTGACGAGGAAATTCAAACTTTTGCGCAAAGCTGCTATCGAGTTACCTTTCCTTTATTTTCTAAAATTGATGTCAAAGGCAAAGATCAATCCCCTCTCTATAACTATCTTTCGAAAAACATGGAAAAGAAACCTTGGAAATTCATTCCTTGGAATTTCACAAAAATTTTAGTTGATCCTAATGGACGAGTTTTAAAACGTTTTCTACCAACCACCGCTTTTAAAACCTTAAGAGAAGAAATAGAACCTTTGCTGCCAAAATAGTAGGTCTGGGCCAAAAAAACACCCGTAGGTCGGCGCCCCTGGCCCGACA
>JACCWL010000068.1 GCA_013697645.1 Tatlockia sp.
GACGCAAGACCACTTTAATTGGTACTTAAGTGTATTAGACTTAGAAAGTGAGGTTGGAGGTATTATTTATTTATACAATTTTTTTAATGGAGCAAACAGCTGGGAAAATGATTGTCTAAAAATGGAAATAGAGCCTTTATTGGCAACATTTCAGAATGAACAAATAGACAATAAAATTAACTATATGATTGATTGTTCAATAAGCATACAAAATCAAATTATAGAGACTGGTCGATTTACCAATCCACCAATATATCGTACAAATATCAATGACAATCAGGAATTGATTGATGTAATAAGCGAAATAAAACTAACTTATTAAAAAGAAGCATTATTTAGAATTTTCAACAAGACTGTGGTTTTAGTTATGATTATCGAATTATTTGTGCAATGGATTTTCTAAGGCAAGCCATGTTTATAAAATTTGTTGGCACACACTAAGAGTATGATTACCTTAAATAGGTTCGCTGTTCCATTGCTCCCGAACGGCCAAAATTACCAAATCCCATGATAGTATCAACCACAAGTTTAAAAAGGAACTAATTGGTAATGTCAAACAAGAGTAAAATTTCAGATAGAATCAGAATTCTGACCAACTTGAAAACCACTCTACTCCAAAGCAATGGAGCTGTTGGAAAACTGGCAATTATTATTAGTATTTTAATTGGGTTTTACAGTGGGATCACTCAGGCAGATACCTGGCAACCGTCACAGGGACATCAACAGATACCAATTTGGCCGGAAGGAAAAATGCCAAATCCTATTTCGGACACATCGCCTGAATATATTAAACCAATCACTGACAGGCCTATAGCCGGGCAACCATGGCATGGCGTTTATAATGTATCGCAACCTACGATGACTGTTTATTCCCCAAAAGAAAAAAATACAGGCATTACCATCGTTGTATTTCCAGGTGGCGGATTTAATGGTCTGGCAATTGATTTAGAAGGAACGGAAATCTGCACCCGACTGACCTCAGAGGGGATAATCTGCATATTGCTAAAATACAGGGTTCCTGACTCAGGGCCTGCATGGCATGATGACTGTCAATGCAACATTCATCCGGTAGCACCGACTGCCCTGCAGGATGCACAGAGAACAATAGGGCTTCTCCGACAAAATGCAGAAAAGTGGCATATCAATCCCAATAAAATTGGAGTACTTGGATTCTCGGCTGGTGGCTATATGGTTGCCGATATCAGTACGCATTTTAAAGAAAGAGCCTACAAACCTGTTGATGTTACAGATACAAGGAGTTGCAGACCCGATTTTGCTGTTGCGCTTTATCCAGGCCATTTATGGACTAATGAGAAAAAATTTGAGTTAAATCCAGATTTACCTGTAACCAGTCTGACACCACCAACACTTTTAATACAGGCAGGTGATGATCCGGTAGACAATATTAATCACTCACTGGTTTATTATAATGCATTGAAAAACGCCAATGTTCCTGTAGAAATGCACCTGTATGCTCAAGGTGGGCACGGATTTGCAGCAAGATCAACGAACCTTCCAATTACAAACTGGCCTCTTTTATTGGAAATATGGCTTAAAACCATAGGAATTGCCTCAAAGTAAAGCACATTTAGACCTGAGATCTTGGGCCTGATTCAATTTTTGCGTCAGAGCGCAAATTCCGGAGCGCTAGGCCATATGGCAACGCGTTAAAGGCGAAGTACTTATCATTTTCAATACATTGCTTGAGGGTTTCATCGTTAATGATTGCTCATTTAAATTCCTCTGTCGAAGAAGAAAAAACCCAACCTGGCTCTGTAAATCCAAACTATCTCAGCAAACTAACGCGCAGCCTTTAAAGCGGTACGAGCTTAGTCAACGCCTATTTATGCGTCTCTATATAATTTAAAGCCGCATCCATAAGAAAAGATGATCTGTTTTTTACTGCATGGCTTTTTGCGTATAAATCGATTAAGTTTAGTACTCGCTCAGGCATTGTTATGTTAATTCTTTTGGCCTTCCCAGAAATTTGGTTTAAATCAATATCCACAAAAGCCCAAACCCCTCCTTGATAAGACTCATCAGATATCCAATGTTCAAGGGATGTACCTACAGGTAGAGACTCATTGTCCAATAAAAGACCTTCTAAATGGCATTCAATAGCTTCGATTACATTGTTTAATGCATCATCATAGGTGTTTCCAGCAGAATAACATCCGGCAATATCGGGTACCATTACGCCAAAGTCACTATCTTTATCCTTATGGATAACAACGGGATATCGCATCTTATGTCCTCCTTTCTATTTCTGCTTGTTTAAATATACTGGCCACCGTTTTTATTGGTAAATCCTTTTTGGGATGTGGAACGGTCACCCTCCCCTTTTTAGTTGGATGTTTAAATTGGCAATGACTGCCTTTCTGGTGACATTTTACCCATCCGTCTCGCTCTATTATTTTTATTATGTCTGCGCTTTTATTGAGTAGAACTATCCCTCGCTAAAGCGAAGGATAGAACCCTCACAGATCCCCGCATGCGAGTTTCCCGCACGGGGCTCTTCAAAATCTGTTTCAGTCTAACGGTACAAAACGCCTTTGTAGGG
>JACCWL010000079.1 GCA_013697645.1 Tatlockia sp.
TCTGTAGGTTCACTTAGCACTTCACTCATCTCTGCATTAAGACTTGAGCTAAACTTGATTTTGGGTTCATCACCATCGATAAGGCGAGTAATATTGTTTCGATGTTGATAGACAATAAAGAGTGCGATTAAGGAAAGAGGGGTGAGAAGCTCCAATCTGTTTATGGTAAAGAGCGAATAGATTGGGGAGAGAACAATGGAAATTAGCGAAGCCAAAGACGAATAGCGAGTAAAATTTGCAACAATTAGCCAAGTGGCGATAACCATCACACCCAGGATTAGATTTAAGCCTAGTAAAGCGCCTATAGCTGTAGCAACCCCTTTACCGCCTCTAAAGCCAAAGAAAATGGGATACATATGGCCAAGGACTGCAGCAAGGCAAGTAAAACTCGCAATAATTGGTCCTGCGCCTAAGGCTTTAGCTATTAAAACGGGGATTAAACCTTTGAGCATGTCACCTAGTAAAACAATGATGGCGTATTTTTTACCGGCTAAGCGTAAGACATTAGTAGCGCCTGGATTCATTGAACCTTCAGTACGTGGATCCGGAAGGGAAAAAAGGCGGCTGACAACGATGGCAGAGCATATCGAACCTAGTAAATAACCAAGGCCTACACAAAAAATTAATAATAGAGCCCTCATCAAAAATGCCTCCTAGCAAAGAATAAGAAACTATTATCTAGGAAAGTCCCTACATTGTGAAGTTCATATAAGAATTCATTTCTTAACTGTTAATCAGGCAGAAACATGGCTTGTAAATTATCAGTGTAACGACGGCCTAAAGCGGTGATTTGCCAGGATGATTCATTCATCCTAACTAATCCGGCTTCTTTAGCTTTCGTTAATAAAGGGTTTAGTTTATCAATACAGAGGCCTGTTCTCTCTTGAAACAAATTATTGGGGATTTCTTGCTCCAACCGACTTAGGTTTAACATGAATTCAAATAATAAGGAGTCAGGGGTTACTAGCTCTTTGGCGGCTAAAAAAGCTTTGTCAGGATTCAAATAGTCAACGGGTTGTCGCTGTTTACGAGTTCGATATACCGACTTACCATCTGCACTGGTAATTTTGCCATGCGCTCCAGCTCCAATGCCGAAATAGTCGCCAAAATGCCAATAGTTTAAGTTGTGTTTTGCGGTTTTTTCAGCCTTGCAGAATGCGGAAATTTCATAACGTTGATAACCCTTTGCTGCTAGAGTGGCGAAGCCTTGTTCTTCCAACAGGTAACTTTCATCTTCATCGGGTAAGGTGGGCTTTTGTTTATAAAAAACGGTATTGGGTTCAATCGTTAATTGATACCAGGATAAATGTTCAGGTTGGTAGTCTAGCGCCGTATCGAGGTCACTTAAGCCCTGCGTCAGAGTTTGACCTGGCAAGCTGTGCATAAGATCAATATTGATATTATCAAAACCTGCTCGTCTTGCCGTTTCAATTGCGCGATGTGCTTGCTTTTCATCATGGATACGGCCTAAGGTTTTTAAATGTTCGGCATTGAAGCTTTGAATGCCTAGCGATAGTCGGTTTATCCCGACCTGACGATAGCCGTTAAAGCGCTCTTGCTCCACTGTTCCAGGGTTGGCTTCTAAGGTAATTTCAAGATTGGTCTTGAACGCTACCAATTGGCGCAACTTTGCAAATAACAAGTCATAAGCCTCTGCTGAAAATAAACTAGGCGTGCCCCCGCCAATAAAAATAGTATTGATTTCCCGAGCAGGAAAATAGGCTAAATCAGCTTTAAAATCTGCTATTAGGGCCTTGATATAGTCCTCTTCAGGCAGCGATGCTGGGCTCTTATGAGAGTTAAAATCGCAATAAGGACATTTGCGAATGCACCAGGGTATATGAATGTATAGGGAAGTCGGCAACATTGTTTGTAAAATCAGGCTAGCTTGTTCAGGAACGCAATAGTATCATAAAACGTTTTTGAAGACCCTGTCCTTCTTAGCAGTTGATGAACCAGAACACCCCTGATTTCCTGAAGCGCGCTCTGTCGCTGCGCTTTTTTTAGTAAAACCATGGTAAAAGAGGAAGTGAATAATGAATAAGCTAGTGAGAGTAGCGGTCACCGGTGCTGCCGGTCAAATTGGTTATGCCCTATTGTTTAGGCTTGCTTCGGGTCAAATGTTTGGCCCAAATACTGATATAGAATTGCAATTATTAGAATTAGATCAAGCTTTACCAGCTCTTGAAGGTGTCGCGATGGAGTTGGATGATTGTGCTTTTCCTTTATTAAAGAGAATTGTATGCACCTCTGATCTCAACCAAGCAATGGATAGGGTCAATTGGGCTTTGTTAGTAGGTTCAGTCCCTCGTAAGCAGGGGATGGAGCGCTCAGATTTATTGAAAATTAATGGCGGAATTTTCACCGCACAAGGACGAGCAATCAGTGAAAATGCTGCAGATGATGTGCGAGTGTTTGTGGTGGGTAATCCTTGTAATACGAATTGTCTAATTGCAATGAATAATGCCAAAGACGTCCCCGCTGATCGCTTTTATGCGATGACAACTTTAGACGAACTCCGTGCACGTACTCAGCTTGCGCAAAAAGCTGAGGTTGACGTGAACGCAGTCACTCAGATGACAATCTGGGGTAATCATTCAGCAACTCAGTATCCTGATTTTTACAGTGCAAAAATCAATGGCTACCCTGCAACAACAGCTATTGATGATGAAGTTTGGTTAAAAGATGCCTTTGTTACTACCGTTCAACAACGTGGTGCTGCAATTCTTAAGGCACGTGGTTTCTCCTCTGCTGCGTCTGCTGCAAATGCAATCATTCACGGTGTTAATAGTTTGACCAATGATACTCCTGCGATGGAATCTTTTTCCATGTGCTTAAGTTCCCAAGGGCAATATGGGGTCGACGAAGGATTAATTTTCTCCTTCCCATGCCGTCGTGAACATAATGAAATTCGGGTAGTTGAAGATATTAAATTTAATGATTACAGCAGAGAAAAATTCAATCTTACTTTAGATGAGCTTCGCCAGGAGCGGGATGCTGTTAAGGAAATGGGTTTGCTAGGCGATTAAAGTTATTGTCAGTCCTGCTTAAATAAAAAAAGTGTAGGTCGGGCCTCTGGCCCGATACTTTTTTATTGTTCAATGTCGATCTCATTATTAAAGATTTTAGATTTTAAAATAATCCCCTAATAAAACATGTTAAATAATCAGTTTGCCTAAATTTGAATCACATGTTAGTATTGTGCCCTATTTTTCTTTCATTTAAATCAAATTATCTAACTACTTTAGAGAGTCATTTTATGCCATTCACAAATCATTATGAATTAAGAGAAGCTATTCGTACCGATAGTGTTGAGGAATTAAAACTACTTCTCGAGTTACCAAAAGATGAAGCTCTTGAGCCAGAAGATATTGTGAAGGCCATGGTGGACGCAGCTTTTTCCGGAAGCATTCAAGTGATTAAACACTTCTGTGACTCAGAAGTTGCCGATCAATCTGCCGTCGATTACGCTTTAATAAAGCTCTGTCCATACAATCCAATTGGTACTTATTACAATTATTCTAATAAAGAGAAAATTATCCAATATCTATGTGCATTAGAGACTAGCAACCGACCTACCCGGCAAGGTATATACTTTGCTTTTCATGATGCTGTTAAAAATGCTGTTCAAGATGGAAATTGGCAATTTTTTAAAACTTTATGTAAATTGCCAAAAGAATCTGCCCCTTCAGAAGAGACTATAGGCCAATTTTTCTCGCAAAGGCTGGGCCGGGA
>JACCWL010000093.1 GCA_013697645.1 Tatlockia sp.
GATCGGGTAACTCACCAAAGTACTCTATCAAACTGCTCGACACAAAATATCTCCTCGTTTTGTAAATGTGGAGGTATTTGATCATAACTCGATACTATTTAAAAGATTTTGGTGATCTTGCCCTGCCAATGATAATAACCATTTTGACTTGTAGCTTTTTGCTGATAGTCATTTTCTATCAATTAATTTGGAAATTTAAAAAGGAAGAAAAAAATGAGGCAGCGCAACTTTTTCTTGGCAAACTGTAATAAGCGGTCAACTAATATGACAAAAGTACCAACCATAGGTATTGCAGGGGTAACCATTCCTGGAGCTATTGATTGTATAAATAAAATCAATCAAAAAGCGCATAGCTTTTTTGAACATCATCACCATCCTAATATTATTTTGCATCAACCAAATTTTGGCCCAACCCATCATGCTCAAAATCACGGTCAATGGGATATAGTTGAAGATAGACTGATTGAATCCATAGAAACTTTAGCTAAAGGTGGTGCTGATTTTGTTATTATTCCAGCAAATACTGTACACAAGGTTATCGATAATATTAAAAAGAGAGCCACCGTTCCTGTTCTCTCTATGCTCGATATGGTTGCAGCAGAATGCCACCGCCATAATTTAAAAAAAGTTGGCATTCTTGGAACTCGATGGACTATGAATGATCATCTCTATCAAAATCAATTACGCTTGCACAATATAGAGGAAATTATTCCTTCTCTAGAGGATCAGGACATTGTTCAGAAAGCAATTTTTGAAGAATTGATTCCGACAGGTCATGTTAAATCAAAAACATTAGATGCCTTATTAGCCGTTACAGAAAGACTAAAAGCAAGGGGTTGCGATGGGGTCGCACTTGCATGTACAGAATTACCTTTGGTTTTGAACAGGGAAAATTGCGGAATACTTACTCTTGATACCACAGCAATTTTGGCAGAAGGAGCGGTACGCCATGCATTGACTTTAATGCAGTCACCTGAAAACCTGAATAATAAATCAGGGTTTTTAAAATCTAATCTATAGATTAAATTTTAGATAAAGCCTAAATTAAAATTTAGGGATCATAAGGAAATGGTGCTAGTAAGAATGAAGCATCTTTTCTATCGGAATGACTGGGGTAACCAATTAAGGCTGTTTCAGCATAAATAGGTTCACGACCTACATTAATTCCCGCCATATCCAAAAAAGAGTATATTGTTTCTCCGTAAGTTTCCTTCCACTTAATTTGAACTATTTTTTCAAAATGGACACATTTATCATTTTGATCACACAGCTTAGCTGTGCAAGTAAATGCGCCAGTAATTCCTGAAGAATTGTAAATATAGAAAGTATGTTTGGAGCTAATCGTGTTAATAATTCCTTGATAACCGAACTGATCAACTAAAAAAGTAGTTGCTCGCGCAACATCTCTCATTATATCGGAACCTAATGGCGATTGTTTTGTGTAACCATTCCCTCCTCCAGACACCCATGTTTTTTCACTTAATACCTTATAAGCATGGGCATCATTAATAAATAAACTGCTTAACAGTAATAAATATTTCATTGGGCATCAATCCGGCTCGCCAAGGCAAGAACATTCATTGTAGTATCCTTTGAAAATTGTTTTGAAGCGCACTCAAGATCTCTTGAGAAATGATCGTCAATCCAATGAACTGTATATAAAAAACCGGACTCTTTAGTGCCCTGAACATTAACTGTTGTTACTTTCCCATTAACATCATAGCGAACTATGTTTTCATCAATTTTCTCAGTACCATGGGATAATTTGAGATTATTTTCGGTATAAGCACAGCTTTCGCTTTTTGTATCAAAAAATTCCACTATCCCATTCCATCCGTCTTGGTAACCACCAGAGGCAGCAAAACCAAGTAATGTTTTTATTTGGGTTTTAGGAACAGGCATAAATGTATAAGCCATTTTTATTTCATGGATAGATCGCCTTAAAAGTGAGCTTGCAGGGTTGGAATTCGATGCAGACGCCTTGTACTTATAAGCAATAGTATTATGCATTTCTAAAAGTTCTGTGGCGCGCGGAGCTGCTTCATTATTATAGCCATTTTGAGCTTGTTTTTTTTGTTGCACTAACCATTGTGATTTTAATTTCTTAGGTGCTTTAATCTCTGAAGATGGGACAATAACTACTCCTCTGTCAGGATTAAAACCTTGACTTTTTAAATGTTCTTTCGCTCGATCTTCCCAGATATCCGAATGCGCTTGTGATGCTAAAATAACTAATGCAATTCCTACTTTTTTCATGTCAATCCTTATATTCAGTAAATTTTTTAGTCCCACCATCCATCATATTGAGAACAATTTGTAGTGCCTGTTATTTGCACACATCTTTCTTGCCCATTGACGTACATATAGTGATACCCGGTTACAGAATAATCACCGTAATAGGATTCTGTTGCATGATAGGCCGCATGTCGTGTTGAACTGGTTTTTGAAGTGAGGATATAGTGATGGGTATTATCATTTGGATTGATACGACCAAAATTATAATGATAACTTTCAACACGAGATGAAACCGGATGATTCCACCACCATGTTACTGATTCATTAAACCCAGCGCAGTTAGCTCGGCTATGATGAGTCAGTGCGTTAAAACCGGCATAGGATTGAGATGCTATTCCCAAGGAGAATAATAAAGATAATGCCGTAGTTGTTTTCACTTTTCCCTCGTTCCTTATTCCATAGGCGGCAATAATAACAAAAGGAAATTGGAATATCTATTTTGGCAGCATAAGTTTCTTTTGTTTTATTTTTTAAGCTCTCCCTCAAATTGCTTGAGGGGTGCATGCAAAAAGCATCCATTAAATTATCATTTAAATGAAGGTATCGCTGTGAGAGAAAACAAAAGGTAGGGGTCGGGAACTGGCGCGCCATTCATCAAATATGCTTTTGATACGCCCTAATCAGAACTATCAATCATTTGACTGAAACATTAAAAATATTATCTATCTCAAAGGGTTAAATTTTTTTATTTTTAGGTGCTCAATAAATTTAAGGAATTAGTCACCTAAATTCTTCCTAAATTAATTGTTTACGATGGATTAGGTACGTTCTATCTCAAAGCAATAAAGGTTTTTGTACATTAAACACTTATAATTAATTTGTTATTTTCCTATTTTATTAATATACTATTATTATACTTTACTAATAAAGGTGATTAACATGACCTCCCAGCAACAAGTAAAAACTATTGGCGCAAATGGACAATTGTCTTTGGGCAAAGAATTTGCTGGAAAAATGGTTTTAGTGGATCAGATTGAAGAAGGAACATGGATTATTAAATGTGGGGAATTTGTACCTGATTCTGAAAAATGGCTTTACAGAGGTGACAATCTTTCCAAAGTTGAAAAAGCTCTAGAGTGGGCAGCTAAAAATAAATCTTCTTCCAATTTTGACACTATAATTCAAGGTATTGAGAATGACCTCAATAAAGATTGATTTAAATAACCCTGTTTTTCAAAGTGACTTATTTAGTCTAGAGAAAAAGGAACTGGCTGCCTTAATTAAAACACTAAAAAAAATTAATCGATTAACTTGGGCGGAATTATACTCAGATCATGGATTAAAATGGGAAGCCATTTCTTCTAAACAAACCCAATTGGGCGAACGAATTTATAGCTTTCGATTTTCTCAAAAATATCGTGCTACAGCCTTAAGACAAGAAGATTTTTTAAGATTACTTGCTTTGCATCCAGATCATGACAGTGCCTATAAATAACATGAGTAATAGACTAAATTATTCTGTTTAAAAACACTCCAGAAATTTCGACGGTTCCGGCCTAGACCCTGTCTAAGCAAAAATATTCAGATATTCTGAATCAATTAGCGACATTTTGATAATAATCTAACAATAAATCCAGGTAACTTAATGCTTTACCTAGATTTAAAATTCGATGTTTTACAATAGGATATAATGCTAGAGTCACTTTTCCTTCCATTGCTCTCACACCCTTCATGTCGAGTAACCGCCCTCCATTACTGAAGAGCAGTCCTCTCAGAACGCAGCATGCCACTTTCATGGCACTGCGCTCAAGCCTGCATAAGGCTGAACAGAATTCAACCCGGTAGAGTTAACAAGTTACGTCGATTTGGCTTTGCTGTTTATTGCTCGCTCTTTGAAGTACTCCTTAAAGCGAGGGTCAAAAGGGTTTGCTTCAGCTTTTATTTTCGTATGGCGCCGGATGTGTGTATCAGTCGCTTGCTTTAGATAAAGATTCTTTTCTTTCCCTTCCTTATCTTTAACAACGCAGTGGAATCGCCAGCGATTGCCTTTAACAGAGGTGTAGTACTTTTCCGTAATCCACCTTGTCCCTTTAGTTGGGTGTCTTTTCAATACCCAGCGATTTAGTGCCAGGAATATTTCTGAATCGACTTTGGAAAACACTTTAGATGACACTACGCTTCGATAGTAGTTAGTCCACCCTGTAATCTTTTGATTCAGTCGGTGAATTAATGTTTCTGTCGTAAGCGAGCCAGAAGTTCGGATAATGCCCTTAATTTCCTTGAGAAATGACTTGATGTTTGCCTTTGACGGCTTAATAAGTAATTTCCCACAACGATACTTGCGTATATTGAATCCCAGGAAATCGAATCCTTTTTCTATTGATGTGATTCTGGTTTTCTCTGGTGAGAGTTCCAGCCCAACTTCTTTAAGCGCGACCATCAGCGTTGGAATTACCTTTTCTTTTAGCAGTTGCTCGCTCGCAGCCGTGACTACGAAGTCATCAGCATACGCAATAATATTAATTTTCTCTTTATTGCGTTGCCTTGAGCTTGTACTGACCAGCTTGGATTCAATACCTGATAAGGCCATGACCGCTAAAGTTGTTGAGATAACGCCGCCTTGAGGTACGCCGAAATCAGTTGGGTAGCACTTTTCATTTTCCATAAACCCTGCCTTGAGAAATTTCTTTAGGATTGTTTTGTCCATTGGAATATTCTTCAAGAGCCAATTATGGTCAATGCGGTCAAAACATGCTTTGATGTCACCCTCCAAGACTAGCGTGGCTGATCTCTTCCTGGATAATGCTATAAAACATTGCTCTATAGCATCATGGGTTGACCTTTTCGGCCTGAAACCGTATGCATTTTTATCAGCTCTTTCTTCAGCAACCGGTACTAACGCTGCATGCCATATAGCCTGCATGCAGCGATCTTTTAAAGTTGGTATAGAAAGTGGGCGCAACTTCCCTGATTTTTTTGGAATGTGTATCCGTCTTAATGGTGATGGCGTGTAGCCCATTCTTTTTAGCTCATTGACGGCCTTAAACTTCTGGCCTGGTGTTCTTAAAATCACACCATCTACACCCAGCGTATTCTTGCCTTTGCTACTTGTTACTCGTTTTACAGCTAAATATCGACCATAAAACGAGGTGGTCAGGAGTCGTTGCAAGGCTTTAACCTTACCCGGTCTTCCTTCCCTCTCTGCCTTGGCGATACGTATCTGGAGTCTTAAAACAAGCGCTTTTGCTTTAGACAACGGTACTGATTGCAGCTTTTGCAGCGCGTTGCTGAAGAGGCACCAACAGGGTTCCCTGTCATCATTTGCGTTTCTTCATTCATTGAGATTCCCCAAACTATCTCACCATTTTGGACCAGTTCGAAGTGGGCGCATTTTCATGCCGCATGATGGACACACGTATTTGGCTCATTACAAGCCAGCATTAGCTTCGTCGAACCTCCTATCCCTGCACGGCTATAGTGTTCCTTACGAAACACCGTCCTTAAATTCAAGGCGCCATACAGAGTTACCACGTTTCGCTTAAAGAGCATGTGAACGTAGCCGCCTGCTATAGACCGGGAAGTATTTGACTACGAGGAAACAAACCCTCTTGTTTACTCCTACCTCCAATTACACGGTGACAACCGTTTACCGTGCTTGGTCATTACGGTCTTTCAACACAGGTTCAGATGTCTTCGGCATATTCACTACCTCACGCTTACCCAGGTTACGGTTCCCAGGAGGGTCATTGGCTCGCGCTTTTGTCCCCACACTTCCGTGTTTCGCTGCTTTGTCCGATCCGCTCTTTATTCAGGATCGTAGGTTCACCCGGTAGTACGGGTGGTGGTATCATGTCCTATGGAGTACCACAGCTCTTTCCGGCAACCTCGTGTCGCACAGGGTATTACCCACATTCCTGCGTAAATGTAACATAAGCAAAAAAGGAAGTGTAATATAGATAGTTTTCTTGTTAATTTAAGAGTATATTATTAATAATTAAATTTACTACACTAGGCAGAGTACGGATGTCAAAACATTATCGCATTGTTTTTGAATGCTATGAATCGTC
>JACCWL010000094.1 GCA_013697645.1 Tatlockia sp.
GACGATTCATAGCATTCAAAAACAATGCGATAATGTTTTGACATCCGTACTCTGCCTAGTGTAGTAAATTTAATTATTAATAATATACTCTTAAATTAACAAGAAAACTATCTATATTACACTTCCAGTAGGTCCCATTTAACTTGAGCGACTTTAAGTTGCTGGGTTTGTTCAGCTGCACTTAATTCCAGGTTGGATTGTAACGCTTCAATTTCTTGCTTAACTGCTGTTCTTTCTTGTTTTAACTTTTCTTGTATAGAAAGCCATATCGTATTTAAATCAATTTCTGCAGTTGCGTTGGATGCATTCTTTTCAAGCAATAACCATGCAGTTAAATCAGTTGTGATATGTACACTGGCTGTGTGAGTGCTTTGGGCTGTATTTTCAAATTCCGCTGCATTGTTGGCTCTATTTCGTCCTCTATTGTTAGCCGTGTTTGGTCTTATTCTGAAGATAAAATTATTTACATAATTACGCAGGGTTTGGTTTAAGACTTCAGGATCAAGTTGTCTATGCAATATTTGTGCTAAATGTGGCCAATGTGCCGTTAGGGCCCAAGAGGGAATATCTCGGGTTAAAAATTGTAATGAGTCCGTGTTACTTATAATAAGACCTAGTGTAACTTGAGCCTCATTATTTGTTAATAAATCAGTGGTATTAAAAAAATCAATTAGCGTCAGTAAATTTTGCCTGTGTGTATGAGCTAGGATTTGAGTAAAATTTTGTTGATTCAATAAGTTAAGTCGGGCAAGTATTTCAAAAATTTGCTGGGCATGTTCGCATTCAACTTGCAGCAGGGCATTAAAATTATCCTGACCATTTTCTGTGGCAAGGAGTCCTACCTGATTAACAATTTTTAAAATAGAGAGAAATTGAAATAAAAATCCAGATTTTTTCTCTGTCACTGTCATAAAATTCTTATAGCCGAAGCTTAAATTTAAAAGGCCTGAAGTATTCATCACTTCTGTTATAGTCTCAATATTCCAAATAGTATGCCTACAACGATATGGATCTAATGCAGTAAGAACATGTTGTATATATTGTGGCGTTAAAAGCTTTGCTTCGTTGAGTATCATTAGGATGTTTTTATGTTCAATATTTTCCTTAATCCCAAAATAATTAATATAAAAAGTTTCCTGAGTTAACAATCCTTGGGTATCAAGTTCCTTAAGTGTCTTTACTAAAACACCAGAATTCTTATGCTGCATAGCAATTTTTAAATTAAATAACCCAGATTCTTGATTGGGCTGCTTTGCCAGTACGGGAACGGGAAGCCGGTAAGGTCCATTCTGCGTCTGCACAGTCACATTAACTAATCTTGGTCCGTGGTTGAGCAAGTTATTCTTCATGAGCAAGGGCAATATTTTCGCCAATTCATATGGCCATTTATAATGGAGAACTGCCCAAACGTTTTCGAGTTGAATAGTTTCTTGTAGCAGATTATTTTTATAAAGAATGGCTAAGATAAAATTAATTTCTTCATCCCATAATCTATGTTGCTTTTTCTGAAAAAAGGGGAAAAATTGTTTAATATTTATTCCAAGATTGTGGATAGAAGTTAAAATACTAGTCACCCGCGCCGGGTTTTCATGTTTAACGACTAACTCAAAAAGCGCTTGAGCATGCTCTCCTTGAAAGAGAGCAATACTAGTATTAGTAGAGATTAATGCGCTATCTAAATCTCCGCCACCAATATATGTTCGTTGCATTATCGCATCAAAATTAGCTTGTGCTTGGCTATTGCTAAGCAATTCAGTTTTTGATAGCTTAAGAAACACAGACTCAAGCCCGCAGGGAGTGCGCTTTATAAGACTTTCGTGGGCAACTAAAGTAGATAAATTTTTTTCTCTCCACTCTCTGGTAAAAAATCCAGTTCCTTTAAGATGCAATAAGACAGGATAAAGCTCATCAGGCTGCGGGTGGCGAACAATTTTGTCAAAACAGGTTTGTGCTTTACCCGAATTTAGCAGCTCCTCGGCATCTATGAGTTCTAAAAATTGATTCCAACACTTTTGAGATGGTCTATGGATAAAATAATTTAAATAATTAGAATAAATTTTTGAATAAGAAAATTGCCTGATACCCGAAAAAAGATAGGACCAATAAGACGTCTCGTGGAAAATACGACAGATCTCTGAAGAATTTGAAGGCTTTTTCTCTAAAGCATTGGCTAGTTGAGACGGAAAAAACCAGCGTTGATACCAAGTCAAATTTTTATAATACAGCCTCAGATCTTTAATATCTTTTTGATTAGAACTCATTTGTTATAATTCAATTACAGTTTAGGTTGTCAAATAATAACACAAAGTTTAAATCCAGGTAATCTGTAAAAGGCATGGGGCTAAAGATGTGAGAAGGCAGGATACGAGTATAAATGAATTTTTGAAATTGGGGGGGTATTACGATCATTGCGTTCTTGGACAGAAAGTACTTTTTGAGCCAACTTTGATAATTTATCAAAATAATGGCACTGATATTGATCTTCAACTTCATTGTTTATCCCTGTTAAAATAACCTCTTCATTTAGGAGGAGGTTGCAATAACCATTTGCTTAGTATTTAACATTCTTGATCTGGTTATTGGAAATTCTCAACTCAATCAAGTAACTATTACCTTTGTCTAAAAATCTCTGACGAGCAACCTGGGTTTCGGCATAATAATTACGTCCATAAAAGGAAGGAATTATTATCCGCTCCAAATCTCCTTTCAATAGTTTATTTAGGCAATTTGTCTTAATAAACCTTCACGTTCTTTTGCAAATCCATTTCCGGATCATAAATAACAGGAATTATCTCTAGCTCATAGGGCGCTTCTAATTCTTCTAACATAATTGTCGGCTTTAGGTTGTTTGGCGTACCGAGTGAATAAAGCGTATACATAATCTCCTCCCTGATTATATCGAATTAAACCCCATGAGGCTTTATCCAGCCCAAACTAAAAGCTAAAAAAAGAAATAGAAATAAAACTAGGGATATACCAATTCGCCAAGTTAGCGCTTTGACAGTTCTTGTCGTTTTGCCTTCATCACGGACTAAAAAGAAGAGGCTGCTGCCTAAGGCAAATAGGATAACTAACATGACAAGAATGATGATTGCCTTAGTGATCATTTGTTATACTCCAAAACCTGTTTTATTGAGTAACCAAAAAGATGATTAGTCTAACTTGTTTTAACCGTTCTTTCACGCCAAATTGGCGCATGACCCTTTTATCCCTGCTTGCCCTGGGTTTTTTTAGCGGTTTAGGATTTTGGCAGCTCGATCGTGCCCAGGAAAAAAAGCAAATGTTGTCTGCCCAATCAAGTCTTGCAAATAAACCCCCGCTTGCCTGGCAATCAAATAGCCTTCTACCCAAACAGTATCAACGGATTCAACTCAGTGGACATTATTTAAAGCAAACCCTGCTTTTGGACAATCAGCACCATAACCATCAATTCGGTTATCATGTGCTTACTCCTTTGTTATTAGATTCAGGAAAGGTATTGCTTGTAGACAGAGGTTGGGTCGCATCCAATCCTAGACGGCAGGTTTTACCTGAGATAACAAGACCTAAAGATTCAGCCTCTTTGCTCGGTACAGCCTATTATCCTTCTGATAAAACTTGGGTATTAGGCCAAATTCTGGAAAAGAAAAACACAAATCTCGCCATTGTTGAACGGGTTGATAGCAAATTAATAGGCCAATTTTTGCATAAATCAGTGTATCCGTTTATCATGCGCCTCGATAAAGATGACAGTCAGGGATATGTGCGTGAATGGCCAGTGGTTGCCATGCCGCCTGAGCGCCATTATGGCTACGCTTTTCAATGGTTTGCTATTGCATCGGTAATATTAATCCTTTTCATTGCGTTAAATTTAAAGAAGAAAAATGAAAATGACCAAACGTAATTATTTAATCTTGTTTCTGTTGGCTTTAATTTTTGCAGCCCCTGGCATAACTGCATATTTGTATTACCTAAATCCGCAATTACTTTTAGCGGAAAAAACAAATAAAGGCGAGCTATTAAATCCCCCTGTTTTATTTGCCAATATTGCTGATGGCAAACTCAAATGGCGCCTCGTTTATTGGTATCCTGAGCAGTGCAAAGCAGACTGTCTGCGTGAGGTTGATAAGCTTGGAAGAATCCGGCTAGCTTTGGGAAGGCGTTTGTATGAAGTGGATGAATGGTTAGTTTTGACTCAAACTAGCCCTAAAACTGAACGGGATTTAACAACGGTTTTGCAAGACAAAGATATCCATTTGCTGCGTTTATCCCCTAAGGATGCGGCAGCTCTGCCAATATTGGGGGCTAAGCCAAAAATATTTATTGCCGACTCGGGAGGGTATTTGGTGTTGGCTTATGAACACACTACTCGCCCAGTGGATATTTATAACGATATTAAACAATTATTGAAAAAGAGTGGTTAACCGATGCAATTTAAAGCTCTACGCTATGCTGTAACAATCGCTGTGCTCTTAGCCTTGTTTGTCGTGATGCTTGGTGCCTACACTCGCTTGACTGATGCAGGTTTAGGCTGCCCTGATTGGCCGGGCTGCTATGGCCAGATGGTTCTTCCCTCTCTGCAAAATGAGATAGAATCCGCCCAGAATCTCTATCCGCAAATCCCTATAGAGTCGCGTAAAGCCTGGACAGAAATGGCACATCGCTATGCTGCGGGAACACTTGGACTTCTTATTTTGTTTATCGCTATTTCAGCTTTCAGAAGGCGACTCCAAGGTTATAACCTGCCTTGGCAACTGCCTTTGGCACTGATATTTCTGGTTATATTTCAAGCCGCTCTTGGCATGTGGACAGTGACCTTAAAATTATTGCCTGTGGTCGTCATGGGCCATTTATTAGGGGGGATCTTAATTTTTGCTTTCCTCTGCCGCTTAGCTTTGCAAATAAGTTCTATTGCACCAAGCAATTTAGTGCAATGGCGGTTTTGGATCTTATTAGGTCTTATTATTGTCTTTTGCCAAATCGCTTTAGGCGGATGGGTTAGTTCAAATTATGCAGGCATTGCTTGTATTGGATTTCCTCAATGCAATGGTCAGTGGTTACCGAGTTTGCATTTTTCTCAAGGTTTTAATTTATTTTCTCCAGTTGGCGCGAATTACCAGGGCGGTCTTCTTGATAATGAGATTAGGGTCACCATTCAGTTTATCCATCGTGTAGGGGCAATAGTGACTGCTGTTTATCTGTTGATTTTATCTTCCCTATTATTAGCAAAGGTTAGTAATCGCTGTTTACGTTTATTTGCCTGCCTCGCCATTTTGTTTGTGCTGGTTCAATTCTTCTTAGGCGTGATGAACGTCCTCTATTTATTGCCTTTGTGGGTTGCTGTTGCTCACAATGGGGTTGCCGCTCTTTTGATGGCTCTCTTATTAATGATGCTTTATCTGAGCCAAAGGAGATCCTCTGATGCAGTCTAAAACGGAGTTGAGTGTTAAAGCCGATTGGCGTGATTATTTGGAACTTTGCAAGCCTAAAGTCGTAGCGCTTATGTTACTCACAGTCGTTGTGGGTATGTATTTAGCGACTCCAGGCTGGATACCCTTGAGTACACTCTTAGCGGCGTTACTCGGTATTGGATTTTGTGCAGGTTCTGCTGCTGCCATTAATCACCTAGTTGATAAACGCATTGATGCGATTATGGCGCGCACTAAAAAAAGACCCATTGCTGGCGGGCGCGTTTCGGTTAAACAAGCCTTATTTTTTGCAAGTATTCTTGCTTTTTTGGGCATGGCTATTCTCCTTCTGTTTATTAATGTTCTTACCGCTTCTCTTACCTTCATCACTTTAATAGGGTATGCGGGTATATATACAGGCTATCTTAAGCGAGCTACGCCACAAAATATTGTCATAGGCGGCTTAGCAGGTGCGGCCCCGCCTTTATTAGGTTGGACTGCAATAACCAACCAACTTGATCCGCAGGCGCTGCTTTTAGTATTAATCATTTTTACCTGGACTCCGCCTCATTTCTGGGCGTTGGCGATTTATCGGCTTGAAGAGTATAAGCATGCTGAGATTCCGATGTTACCTGTTACTCATGGAGTTGCGTTTACTAAATTAAATGTACTTTTGTATACTATTTTACTATTTGTTGTCTCTGTATTACCCTTTGCAGTCGGAATGAGCGGTTGGTTATATCTTAGTGGTGCGGTCTTGTTAGGTATTCGCTTTATGTACTGGGCAATTCTTCTGTACCGCTCTGAAAAGCCTAAAATTGCCATGCAAACCTTTCGTTTTTCCATCATTTATCTAATGATGTTATTTGTATTTTTGTTGATTGATCACTATAGCTAAGAGGATGTAAAATGTCGGCTCAAAAGAATCGCGTTACTAGAACTGTCGTTGCTTTGCTTGTTTTCATAGCCTTGATTACTGGTGTATTTGTCTCACATCAATACCATAGCAAAAAGAAAATAGACCTGAATAACTTTAATGGGACTTTTCTGGAAAAACCGCGTGAAGTTAATCAATTTTCTCTGACTGGCATTGATACTAAACCCTTTGATAATGAAAGTCTTAAAGGGCAGTGGACGATGATCTTTTTTGGCTTTACTAACTGTGGTTTTGTCTGTCCAACTGCAATGGCAGAATTAGCAAAAATGTATCGAATTCTTGAAGAAAAGAAAGTAAATCCCCTACCAAGAGTGGTAATGATTTCAATTGATCCAGAGCGAGATAATGAGGACAAACTGAAATCTTATGTTACAGCCTTTGATAGCCATTTTTATGGTGCTCGTGGAAATGAGGAAGTAGTCAGAGCAATGACGAAAGAAATGGGGATTGCCTATACAAAAATTGCTTTGTCACCCTCAGAGAGTGGAGAGACTTATGACATGCAACACAGTGGAGCAATTATGTTATTCAACCCGCGCGGTGAGTTGAATGCTTTTTTCACAACGCCACATCAGGCTACTTTGCTGGCTAAAGATTATCGGTTATTAGTCTCTAATTAAGAAAGTTCCCAATAAAAGCCATCATCATTTTCCAAAATTAATTGATTAAGAGGGATCTTATTATAGAGAGCAACGATTCTCGCTGATGAGCCAATACGAGAAGATTTTTAGGGTTAAAATAAATGATCCTTGAAATTGCGTGCTAGGCTTAAAATATAACTACAAAGGAACATCGATTCATGAAAATTGCTATATTGGCCACAAATCCCAAATTGTATTCTCATCAGCGTTTAAAAAACGCTGGTGAAGAGGCGGGGCATGAGGTCACAATAATTAATCCCCTATACTGCTATATGAATATTGCTGCCTCAAACCCTATCGTTCATTACCGAGGGGGCGAAGCGCTGCCCAAATTCGATGCAATTATCCCGCGAATTGGAGCTTCAATAACTTACTATGGCACGGCATTGCTTAGGCATATGGAAACCATGGGGATGTATACTCTGAATGAATCGATAGCTATTTCGCGCTCACGGGATAAATTTCGTTCTTTACAACTTTTAGCACGTAAAGGCATTCCAATGCCTTCAACCAGTTTCGCTCAATCACCCGATGATACCGAGGATTTAATTCGTATGGTTGGTGGTGCGCCCTTAGTTATTAAACTCTTGGAAGGCACGCAGGGTAAGGGTGTCATTTTGGCAGACAGCCAGCAATCTGCTGTGAGCATCATCAATGCCTTTAAAGAAATGTCAGCTAATATATTAGTTCAGGAATTTATTGAAGAATCCCGTGGTGTTGATATTCGCTGTTTTGTCATAGGTGATAAAGTAGTGGCAGCAATTAAGCGCCAAGCAAAGGACGGTGATTTTCGCGCTAATGTACATCAAGGCGGCAAGGCTATCCGAGTGATCTTATCGCCTAAAGAACGAGCTCTTGCTATTTGCGCTGCCAAAACCATGGGTTTAAAGGTAGCTGGAGTGGATTTAATCCGCTCAAATAAAGGCCCCCTTGTGCTTGAAATTAACTCTTCCCCAGGGCTTGAAGGGATAGAAAAAGCCACACATATCAATATTGCTGCTAAAATTATTCAATATATAGAGAAGAATGCTAAACCTAAGAGTGTTAATCAACGGTTCCAGGGATGAAAACAAGAGGATCTATCGACATTGCGGGTGAAACTTTTAAAGCTGGTGAGGCACGTTGTGTCAAGCTGGCAATGGCAATGTTGTATACGTCTACCCCTCTTGAAATTCCTGTTTATGTGTTTCATGGTAAAAAAGATGGACCTGTGCTTTTTATAACTGCTGCAATTCATGGTGATGAAATTAATGGCGTTGAAATCATGCGCAGATTGCATAATACCCCTCACATTAAGCGCTTACGCGGTACTTTAATTACAATTCCTGTTGTGAATGTTTATGGTTTAATGCTCCATTCCCGTTATCTACCGGACCGTCGTGATTTAAATCGTCAATTTCCTGGAACCATAAAGGGCTCGATGGCTTCTCAATTAGCCAATCTGATAATGACTGAAATTGTCGAACATTCTACCCACGGCATTGATTTGCATACTGGTGCGATTCATCGCAGCAACTACCCACAGATACGGTTTAGCGATGAGAATATAGTCTCTGAGCAGATGGCAGAAGCCTTTGCAGCACCTGTAATTGTAACTTCTAACATACGTGATGGTTCATTACGTCATGCTACAGAGAATCTCAATATTCCTGTCATCGTTTATGAAGCAGGCGAAGCCTTGCGGTTTGATGAACTTGATATAAAAATTGGTGTCCATGGCATCTTGCGAGTAATGGCTTTTCTAGGAATGCTCCCTCCCTCAGTGGTCAAAAAAATCTCGAAAAAAAGATTACTAACGTCTAAAGCAAAATCCACTTTTTGGGTGCGCGCATTAGCAAGCGGAGTGATGATTCACACTAAACCCTTAGGATATAAGATAAGCAAAGATGAAATACTTTGCATGATTGCTGATCCCTTAGGAAATAAAGAGGTAAAAATTTCCTGTCCTTTTGATGGCCTTATTATCGGCAGAACGAATATCCCTTTAGTAAATGAAGGCGATGCCTTATTCCATATAGCCTTATTTGAAAATTTGGAAAATATTCAATTACAAACCCAGAATCCTGAGGATTTGAATTAAATTGTTTTGAAGAAGTCGTTTAATAAATTCTAAATATACAAAATTAAAAGCCATATAGATGGTTTCAGAAAGACATCTTGAAAATCGATTAAAATGATCCTAAAGGAGGAAGTTGCTTTCTTTGCTCATTTCTGAAGTTAATCCTAATTTTTTTTCTGACGTTGATCACTTTTGCCGACTAACCAGTCGCTATTTACCTCAAATTCTTCAGCAATGCGGTTAAGGAGTTCTTCATCAGGCACTGTGATCCCTTCCAAAAAGGCATCTGCTTTAAATTTTGGAATTTTCAACAGCTTAGAAAAGACGTCAACGCGCTCCAGGCTATGAGATGGGACGCCGATAGCGTCGAGTTCTTTATTAAGCCGTTCTGCAAACAGTTTGTTGGGCATACCTTTCCTCAGAAGAATTCTTACATTAATGTTCTATAGCATAAAAGCAGATTTTTGCAATTTCCTAGGGTTTATTTAACGAATGCCATTTTTTTTGAAAAATCAGTTCAATTACGGAAAAAAATTGAAAAAACAAGATATTAAGGTCTCTCAATCAATTTAACAAGGCCCTCTACCCACAAATCACTGTCGTTAACACAAGGAATAAGCGTCAACTGTTGACCGCCAAGTTGAAGCCATTGTTCTTTGGCTCGCAGGCCAATTTCCTCAAGGGTTTCTAGGCAGTCGGCGGTGAATGAAGGACATACTATTGCAAGCCTTTTAACGCCTTTTTTAATTAATTCAGGCAAAAATTCATCTGTGTAGGGTTTTATCCAAGGTATTTTTCCCAATCTGGATTGAAAAGACATGCCGTAACGTCCTTCAGACAAGGCTAATTTATTGGCTAAGGCTCTAGTGGTTGCAAAACATTGTGTTCTGTAACAGGCTTGGGTTGTTTCATTAATTAGACCGCACTCTGAGGTACAAATACTAGGACAGCCCGCTTTTTTTAAATGGCCTTCAGGAAGGCCGTGATAGCTGAGTAATAAATAATCATGATTGGCCAATTGCGGTTGGATCAAAGCAGCTTGAGCACTTATAAAACCCTGATCCTCATAAAAATCGCGAATTACCTTTATGGAAGGGAGCACATTTTGACTTGCGATTAATCGCAAAACCTTTTCCAGCGCTGAGCCTGTGGCTGCAGATGAATATTGTGGAAAGAGAGGAAGAATCGTTAAATGCGAGCAAGCAGCGAATTGATGAAGACTATCTTTTAGTGAAGGTTTGCCATAACGCATACCAAGGCCAACTTGCCATCCAAGGCCAAGATGCGCTTGTACTTTATTCTTTAAACTAAGGCTATTTAGCAACAAAGGTGAACCTTCTTTAGTCCAAATTGCTTGATAAGCTTTAGCAGTTTGCTTCGGCCGAAAAGGGAGGATAGTACCATATACGAGGGGATATCTTAGCCAAGCAGCTAAATCAATGACCCGTTTATCAGAGAGAAATTCTTTTAGAAATCGCCTAACGTGACTAGTCTCAGGACTATCTGGCGTACCAAGATTGATGAGTAGCAAACCTTTCTTCATGAAAAATGATCTTGCATCATTACAGGATTTGCGATCATACAACAACTTGGTGGTAGGTTTACTATCAATTCAAATAAATCGCTTAAGAATTTGAATGCCAGAGAATCGATAGTAAACAAAAAACTAAGCTTCGGCAGTTTCAATTAGAGCAATGACATTAGACGCATGAAGTCCACGTTCACCTTTCTCAAGGTCAAAACTCACTTGTTGCCCTGGTGCCAAAGTTTTATAGCCTGTACCTTCAATTGCCGAAAAATGTACAAAAATATCTTCACCGCCACCCTCAGGCATGATAAAACCCCAGCCTTTAGCATTATTAAACCATTTGACCTCGCCTCTAGCCATCATTCCTCCTTCTGATCAATCGTCAACCATTTTTAGGTTTGCTGAGCGATTGTATTCGTCCTTAAATGACAATAGTGAAATACCCGTTTTTCCACGAGTAATTTCAAAATAGCGTAAAATAGGGATAGGGGACAATAGTTTTTTATAAAAAAAAGGTAAAATAAAGACGAAACCTTGTGTTATTGTCGCACATTGAAATAAGGACGCCTTTTTTAGGATAATGTGCTTAAGATTTAGCTTTTGGATCGATAAATGACAATAAATGCACTGCTTGATGGTTTAAATGAAAAACAACGTGAGGCTGTCACAGCTCCTCTTGGCAACATTTTAGTTTTAGCTGGCGCCGGATCGGGAAAAACTCGAGTCTTGGTCAGTCGAATCGCTTGGCACATCGAACAGCAGCACTTGTCTCCGCATTCTATTCTAGCTGTGACTTTTACCAATAAAGCAGCGGGTGAAATGAAACAGCGTCTGCATTCTATGCTTAAAGACCCGATTGCCGGACTTTGGGTCGGCACTTTTCATGGCTTGTGCCATCGTTTACTGCGCCGCCATCACCAAGCCGCTAATTTAACTGAACAATTTCATATATTAGATAGCGACGATCAGGCTCGCCTGATTAAACGAGTAATTGCGTCATTAAATCTTGATGAAGAACAATGGCCGGTTAAACAGGCTCAGATTTTTATTAATAGCAAAAAAGATGAGGGTTTGCGTCCCCAGCATGTCAATGTACAGAACTATGGCCCTGGTCGCACCTTAGTTGAGATTTATAAAGCTTACGAACAAGTCTGCCAGACCGCTGGTGTTGTTGATTTTGCTGAGCTGTTGCTGCGAACTCACGAGCTTCTTCGCGATAATCCAGAGCTTTTGGCATCTTATCGTCAACGTTTTCAAGCAATCTTAGTTGATGAGTTTCAGGATACTAATACTATTCAATACGCTTGGATTCGTTTGCTCGCAGGAGAGCATGCCTCTGTGATGGTGGTAGGCGATGATGATCAATCCATTTACGGATGGCGGGGTGCTAAGGTTGAAAACATCCATAAATTTTCACAGGATTTTCAAAATACTCAAGTTGTCAGGTTGGAGCAAAATTACCGTTCCACCTCTACTATCCTTGATGCGGCTAATGCATTGATTAACAATAATAATTCAAGAATGGGCAAGTCCTTATGGACAGAGGGTGGAATCGGCGAAAAAATTATAATTTACTCTGCCTTCAATGAATTGGAAGAAGCCCGTTTTGTCAGTGAGCGTATTGCTTTAGAGCTAAATCAAGGACGTGGAGCAGATGAAATCGCTATTCTCTACCGTTCTAATGCCCAATCGCGAGTTCTGGAAGAATCCTTGCTTCGTGCAGGGCTTGCCTATCGAATACATGGGGGCGCGCGCTTCTATGAGCGTGCTGAAATTAAGGACAGTTTGGCTTATATGCGCCTTATGGCTAATGTGAATGACGATACGGCCTTCGAACGTGTGGTTAATTTTCCAACTCGCGGAATTGGTGAGAAAACGCTGGAAGAAATTCGCCAGCTTGCCAAGACTAAACAAATTTCTTTATGGCAAGCAGCAAATACAGTCTTACAAGAACAGACTTTACCCCAACGTGCTGCCACTGCCTTGGCAAAATTTATTGCACTTATAGAAAATTTACAGCAAAGAATAGTAGGCATGGAATTGGATGAGCAGTTAAGCACAGTCATTGAATTTAGTGGTTTATTAGCTCATTTTGGTAAAATTAGAGGCGAAAAGTCAGAATCAAGATTGGACAATTTACAAGAGTTAATCAATGCAGCGAAGCAATTTCGTTATGAGCAGAATGAAGAAGAGTTGCCACTCTTAGTTGCATTTCTAGCCCATGCCTCTTTAGAGGCAGGTGAAATGCAGGCTGCTGAGCATGAACGCTCTGTGCACTTAATGACACTCCATGCGGCTAAGGGTTTGGAGTTTCCGCTAGTGTTTTTAGTCGGCATGGAAGAGGGGGTTTTTCCAGGAAAACAATCCATTGAAGAGCCTGGTCGATTAGAAGAAGAACGTCGTCTTTGCTATGTGGGTATGACTAGGGCAAGAGAAAAATTAATTTTATCCTATGCAGAAATCCGTCGCCAATACGGACGAGAAGAATATCATCGACCTTCGCGTTTTCTGCGTGAATTACCCGCTGAACTGGTTGATGAAGTGCGAGTCAAAGCGCGCTTCCAAGCCCCTGCGATGCAAAAAACTCAAACTACTACTTCTGCCGCAAAAGAAGCAGGTTTGCGGCTTGGCCAAACGGTTAGCCATGCAAAATTTGGTCAAGGCGTAGTTTTAGCGGTAGAAGGTTCGGGAGCACATACCCGTGTTCAAATCAAATTTGCAGACGAGGGCTCTAAGTGGTTAGTTCTTGCTTATGCAAACCTGACCATCTTTGAAAATGGTTGCAGGGCTTTTTAAGTCCCAGGGCCGTCTGGGTTAAACCACAAAAGGCAATCGAACAGAGTCTGTTCTTTTGGTGTTTTATTTAATCAGTATTTATCTATAAAGTACAAAAGAGGGCAAATTAGATGTGATTTTCTAAGTTAAAATATTGTATTTAGCTCAGGCTGGTGCTACGGTTTGCTGGCAAAAAAATTTTGATTATCGTTATAAGGGGAAAGTTGTGAAATTTACATCTATGTTAACTGCTGGTGCATTGGCGATTGCAATGGTACCGCCTACTGCGATAGCTGCAGCTGCAACCGATACGAGTACAAATTCTGTTTCTGATGCACAAAAATTGCAGGTCGAGAAAATAGTGCACGATTACCTGGTTAATAACCCAGAGATCTTATTAGAAGCCTCACAAGCTTTACAACAAAAACAACAAAAACAAATGCAGGTTCAAGCGCAAGCTGCAATCCAGTCTAACTCAGAGCAACTTTTCAACGATAGCTTTACCGTAATAGGTAATCCTAAAGGTAATGTCACACTTGTTGAATTCTTTGATTACCAATGCATTCATTGCAAGCAAATGTCACCTATTATTGGGGAGTTGATTAAACAAAATCCAAATCTGCGTGTAATTTATAAAGAATTTCCAATATTTGGTAATACTTCTGAAGAAGCATCTAAAGCTGCCTTAGCTGCTGCGATGCAGGGCAAATATTTAGCTTTGCATAGTGCCTTACTAAAGCTAGATGGTCGTTTGACGAGTGAAATGATTATGGATGCAGCCAAATCAGCAGGTCTTGATCTTGCCAAATTAAAGACAGATATGGATAGCAAAACGGTAACGGATGCTTTAGAAGCAAACCGTCAATTAGCTGAAAAACTGCATTTAATGGGAACGCCAGCCTTTATAGTTGCGGCAACTCCTCAAGGCAAAATGAAACCAGGTAGTACACCATCCTTTATTCCAGGTGCTGCAAGTGAAAAAACTCTGCAGGATTTGGTTAAAAAAGAAGGTTCAAACGCCTAACAAGAGGCATCGAGTAGTATTCCGCTGTTGCTTTATATGGGGAGCAACAGCGGCTACTCTCTAAAATTAAAATATTTCTTTTGCCTATATCTTGTCCAGGCGGGATACTATTATATTAGATTTGTTTATGAACTGTTGGCTTTTCTACTAGACTGAATGCGCAGGTTTAATAGAAAAGCTTGCTATTTTGAGATTTAGATGACAAAACCAAGCTGTTTTCAAGATATTATTTTAACTTTGCAGCAATTTTGGGCTTCTCAAGGTTGTATTATTTTACAACCTTTGGATATGGAAGTCGGTGCGGGAACCTTTCATCCTGCGACTTTTTTGCGTGCAATCGGCCCTGAACCTTGGTCAGCAGCTTATGTTCAACCCTCAAGACGGCCGACTGATGGTCGCTATGGTGAAAATCCTAATCGCCTTCAGCATTATTATCAATTTCAAGTGGTATTAAAGCCCTCACCTATAGATATTCAGGAAATATACCTTGATTCGCTGCGTGCTTTAGGCGTAGATCCGCTAGCTGATGATATCCGTTTTGTTGAAGACAATTGGGAATCACCTACTTTGGGAGCTTGGGGTCTTGGGTGGGAAGTGTGGCAAAATGGCATGGAAATATCCCAGTTTACCTATTTTCAACAAGTTGGCGGTTTGGTTTGTAAACCTATTACTGGCGAATTGACTTACGGTATTGAACGTGTGGCTATGTATGTTTTAGGTGTTGATACGATTCTTGATCTGCCTTGGTGCAAAACCAAAGAAGGTTTAGTGACCTATCGTGATGTCTTTCTGCAAAATGAAATCGAGATGTCTGCCTATAATTTTGAGCATGCCAATGTTGATTTTTTAAATCAGCAATTTGATTATTACGAAAAGGAAGCAAACAAATTAGTTGCTTTAAATCTTCCTTTGCCTGCCTATGAAATGGTTATGAAAGCGTCTCACTGTTTTAATTTATTAGACGCAAGACGAGCTATTTCTGTGACTGAACGGCAACGTTATATTTTAAGAGTGCGGCATCTATCCAGAGCTGTGGCGCAAGCCTACTATGAAGCGCGCGAAGCGCTGGGTTTTCCTATGCAGAAGGTGTGTGATGGCGAATGATTTTTTATTTGAATTAGGTTGTGAAGAGCTCCCATCGGCTGCAGTTTCTGTTTTAGCTAAGGCTTTGGCTGATAATTTAAAAACTGCTCTCGATAAAGCTCAAATTGCCTATGGCGCTCTAAGTTCTTTTGCAACGCCAAGGCGCATGGCTGTATATATCAAGGAATTAACTAATGAGCAGCCAAGCCAACGGCAAACACGTCGTGGACCTGCCTTAGTCGCAGCCTACGATGAGAAAGGCCAGCCCACTCCAGCTCTCTTAGGTTTTGCAAAGTCTTGCAATGTCGCTCCTAGTGAATTAACGGTAATAAAGACTGACAAAGGCGATTGGTTAGTTCATGAATCGCTAATTCAAGGCGCAAAAACAAGCGAGCTGCTAGCAATTATGGTCAATCAAGCTCTAACAAGCTTACCCATTGCTAAACCCATGCGCTGGGGGATAGGAAGTCATGAATTTGTGCGTCCAGTTCATTGGGCACTTCTGTTATATAACGATGAGTTAATTGATTGTGAGATCATGGGAGTTAAAACAGGCCGTAATAGTTATGGCCATCGTTTCCACCATCCGCAGGCTATAGAAATAAACAAAGCAGAAAATTATCAATCTCTATTAAAAAAAGCCTTCGTCATTGCTGATTTTAATGAACGACGAAATTTAATTATTGAACAAGTAAAACAACTAGCCTCAGAACATGACGCAGAGGCAATCATGCCTACGGCTTTAATTGACGAGGTCTGCTCGATTGTCGAATGGCCGCAAGCATTGATTGCTGATTTTGAAGAAGAATTCTTAAACGTACCCGCAGAAGCCTTAATAGCCTCAATGCAATCTCATCAGAAATGCTTTGCTATGCAAAATTCTAAGAGCCAGATATTACCGCATTTTATTACTGTAGCTAATATTGTTAGCACTGACCCAAAACAAGTGATTGCTGGTAATGAAAAAGTAATGAGAGCACGTTTGAGTGATGCGGCATTTTTCTTTCGGCAGGATAAAAAACAGCCTTTGAGCAACTCTATTCCTGCAACTGAAAAAGTGGTGTTTCAGGTGAAATTAGGCAGCCTCAAAGACAAAGCCAATCGCGTCCAGGCCTTAATGGAGTTATTAATTACTCCCCTTAAGTTAGACAGACAACAGGCAAGACGGGCAGCTGAGCTTAGCAAATGCGATTTAATGACTGGCATGGTGGGTGAATTCCCGGAGCTTCAAGGGCTAATGGGTTACTATTATGCCCTTAATGATGGTGAATCCAAAGAGGTAGCGCTTGCTTTAAATGAGCAATACATGCCTCGTTTTGCTGCTGATCAACTGCCCTCGACAACGCTTGGTCAGGCTCTATCTTTTGCCGATCGCTTGGATTCATTGGTTGGTATTTTTGCAATTGGTCAAAAGCCTTCAGGTGTTAAAGATCCCTTTAAATTACGCCGTCATGCTTTGGCTATAGTGCGTATATTGATTGCAAATGCAACACCGCTCAACCTATCAACATGGATTGCTGAAAGCCTAAAAATTTATGGTGATAGCTTGCCCCAGGCAGACGCTTTGATTGCTGAATTAAAGCCTTTTATCTTAGAGCGCATGCAATCCTATTATCAGGGTCTTGGATTTAGTAATGATCTGGTTATGGCCGTTCGTGCGCGACAAGACGAGTGGCTTTATGATTTTGATAAACGAATTTATGCACTGGCTTCCTTTGTTAAATTATCAGAAGCCGCAGCCTTATCAGCGGCCTGCAAGCGTGTACATAATATTTTGCAGCAGGCTTCTCAAGAGAATGGGCTTGGAACGATCAATGAAAGTTTACTTGAAGAAGGAGCTGAGAGGTCACTTTTTGTGCATTTACTAGCCGTAGAGAAACTGATTGAGCCGCTCTATGCTAATGCAGATTATGGCCAAATACTAACTCAGCTTGCTAGCTTACGTGAACCTGTTGATGCTTTTTTTGAACAGGTTATGGTAATGGTTGATAATCAGGCTGTTAAAAAGAATCGTTTGCTTTTGTTAACTCGTTTGCAATCTCTGTTACAAGGGGTTGCTGATATCTCCAGGATTATGGCAGGGTAGCAGTTGCGATAAGTCGTAGGTCGAGCCTCTGGCCCGACGGGTGGGAACATCTAAGAAATGTCGGGCCAGAGGCGCCGACCTACACGTAATAATTGATAAGCGTAGAGATCTCTCAGGTTGCCCAATTAAGCTGAGGTGTTATGAATAAACTAATCCTTTTAGACCGAGACGGAGTTATTAATCAGGACTCCATGAACTATATCAAATCTGTTGATGAATTTTTTCCTATATCAGGTTCGATAGAAGCCATAGCACGGTTAACTAAGGCGGGCTATCGAATTGGTGTTGCTACAAATCAATCGGGTATTGCACGAGGTTATTACAGTGAAGATATACTAGCTGCCATTCATAGCAAAATGCTTAACTTAGTTCATGAAGCCGGTGGCGAGATTACAGGTATAGAATATTGTAAACACATGCCTGATTCCGGTTGTTTTTGCCGTAAACCGCAGCCTGGCATGTTATTGTCTCTGGCAGAGCGCATGGGATGCTCTTTAGCTAATGTTTCCTTTGTTGGAGATAGAGTTTCCGATATCGAGGCTGCTGAAGCTGCAGGAGCTACGCCTATTATGGTCTTGTCGCAGATGACTGATCGTCTAAGTCTGCAGGATAATAAGCCCTATGTCCCCGTATTTGATTCGCTGTCACTCTATGTTGATCATCTGTTGGAAAGTGAATAACCGATGAAAGAACTCTTAGCAATAGGCTATGAGAATGAAGCGCTTTATGAGCAAGCTTTAAACCTTGCTAAGTCATTGGGTCTGCCTATTGACAATGAGGCTCGCGAAAAACTGCTTGTCACCCATGATAAACTTGTGCTTAAAATGCCCAATTTTTCGCCCCTATTCTGCGATTTCAGCTCTAAAACCTGGCAAAAACGGCGGGATGCCGGTAAAAAGCAAGGGCTTGTGCGCGCATGCAAACCAACTCCTGGCCTACGTATTCTCGACGCAACCGCTGGGTGGGGGCGCGATGCGGCAGTGCTTGCAAGTTTTGGCGCTGATGTGCTAATGCTTGAGCGTCAACCCATCATTGCCGCCTTGCTACGTGATGGCTTAGAGCGGCAAGACGCGCAATCAAAAAAAAACTTAAAGCTTAAATTATGTGCAGTTGATGCTCTAACTTATCTGAACTCGCTAACCCCAAAGGATTTCCCCGATGTCATTTATATGGATCCGATGCATCCGCAGAGGCAGAAATCGGCGTTAGTGAAGAAAGATATGCAAGCACTGCAACAACTACTAGGTGTTGATCATGACGCTTTGTCTTTACTCGAATTAGCGCTCACAAAAACTCTGAAAAAAGTTGTACTTAAATGGCCACAAGTCTTGGCTCCAATTTTAACGCCCACTTCATCTGTAGCTGGAAATCTTATCCGTTTTGATATTTGGGTAAAATGAAATGAATCTAGAAGATTCCTGCTACCAATTAAAACCACTTTGTATTTTTTAATAGAAATTCATTTGAGTAATCGAGCGAATAGGTCTAATCTAAGTGTTCTATAAAATTTATCAGCGACCTTATGACTGAATTTTTTATAGAAAACACAATCACACACAAGGAGCGTAGACATGTCTCAATCTAAAAATGATCGATTCACCACCGAATTATTTAATGATAAAGATTCAGCCGAAAAAGCCTATCAACGTGCTATTGAGCGGGGCTACAGTGATAAAGACATCAATGTACTCATGTCTGAAGATTCAAGAAAAAAATATTACGACTCTCCTCTAGTCCAAGAAGGTAATAAATCCGTTGAGGGAATGGGAGTTGGTGGGGCTACTGGTGCTGCAATTGGCGGAATAGTCGCAGCAATAGCTGCAGTCGGAACGAGCTTAGTGATTCCAGGCTTAGGGTTAGTCATTGCAGGTCCACTCGCTGCAGGTTTAGCAGGGGCAGGAGCTGGCGGCATTACAGGCGGTTTAGTAGGTGCTCTGGTTGGCTGGGGAATTCCTGAAGAGAAAGCAAAAGAGTATGAAACAGGGATTAAAAGGGGCGGCATTGTAT
>JACCWL010000102.1 GCA_013697645.1 Tatlockia sp.
AGCCTGGTTAGCGCGCAGCGATAACCGGGTTATCAATCAACCCTCCAACAACCCGCAAAAAATTCTCAAATTTAGCAAACACCTTGTAATAAACTGTGGGGCTGGTTCCCCGGTTATCGCTACCGCGCTAACCAGGCTACCATTTCTAAATAATAAACTGCCTTTCAATGGAAATTTTTTTGTGTTTTAAGACAGTATCTACACTTTCTATGCTCTTAGACTAGCTACAATATCAACAGCTCCTAAGTCATTTCCTTCATTTGTACCGTAGTTTGGGTTAAATCCAACAACTCCCTAATTGCGACAAAAAACATCGTGTAATTAAGCGTCGAACTTGAACGCAAATCTGCTAAAACCTGTCGCCATCTTTCTATCAATCCTTCGTGCTGCTTTGACCATTCTTCAAAGCAATGTATAAAATCTTGTTTATCATTATTAAAATGAATAATTCCCGCAGTTAGCTGTCTTTGCTGCCAATCCAAATCATCACGCAGTGCTTCTCTTGACAAAGATTCCCAATGATTTTCGGTGGGATGAGCAATAACTTGCGAACGAATCCAGGGTAAATCCAATAACTCACCTAGGCCAAAATAGACTTCCGCCACTTTTTCGACAGAGACCTCTACCCTTCCTGAAACTTCGATAATATCCATAGCGGAAAACATAGGTCGAGTGAGTGCTAGTTCATGCGCTAGTGTAGGGGGTATGTTTAACTCAATGTACTGATTATAATGACGATCATATTGCTCTTGGCCAACTTTACCTAATACTCTTGGGGCAGCTTTCTTTAGCTCAATTACACCTGGTGCGTAAAGCGTAACTGCCTTGCTAATATCTAAACGCATACGTTGATTGCGTAAAAACCAGCGAGTCACTCGTCGCAAGAGTCGTACGTAGAGCATCGATACTTCAACTTGCTTCTCAGCAGTAATTTTTGTCCCTAGCTCGTCGATTTCCTTCCAGATTGCTCCAAGATTTAGTACAGACCTTGCAATAATATAAGCCCGGACAATTGCTGAAACAGGTGCGCCTGTTTCATCTTGTTGACGGTACACAAAGGTAAAACCCATTTCATTGACGATAATATTAGAGATTTTAGTCGCTATAATTTCTCGTTTTAAGGGGTGATTTTTCATTTCCTTTGAATAGCTTTCCGCCAAGGGTTTGGGGAAAGAGCCATTTAAAAGGTCATTAAAAAACGGATCTTCAGGAACATTTGAATCAAGGATCTGTGCTTTCAAAATGGTTTTAGAATAACACAAAAGAATCGCAAGACTTGGACGACTTAAACCTCTACCCATTAACTTGCGCTCAGTCAATGTTTTCTCATCGGGTAAAAATTCCAAGTTTCTATCCAGTTTACCTGTGAGCTCCAAATGAGAAATGTAACGCGCATGCAGATCAATTAACCGAGGAGCTTGCGAAGAAGCCAAGGAAATTGCTCGAGGTTGAACAAAATTGTCACGTAGAACTAATTTTGCTACTTCGTCTGTCATTTTACCTAGTAATTCATTGCGCTGTTTTTCAGTCAAATCACCTGATCTAACAATTTCATTTAGTAAAATTTTAATGTTTACTTCTTTGTCAGAGCAATTCACCCCAGCGGAGTTATCAATGAAATCAGTGTAGATAAGCCCACCGTTTAAGGAGTACTCTATTCTTGCCATCTGAGTTAAACCGAGATTACCTCCCTCACCGACAACCTTGCAGCGAAGTTGGCTGCCATCAATCCGAATTGCATCATTAGTTCTATCACCCACATTTAGATGGGATTCTGTCTGCGCTTTAACAAAGGTGCCAATGCCCGCACTCCACAACAAATCCACCTTAGCTTTGAGTAGGATGCGAATGAATTCATTAGGTTCAATACCTGCGCTCTTGATGCCAAAAACTTCTTTCATTTCTTTAGTCAAGCTAATGGATTTAGCACTTCGATTAAATACGCCACCACCTTTTGAAATTAACTTTTTATCGTAATCAGCCCAAGATGAGCGTGGCAGATTAAAAAGGCGCTCACGCTCTTTAAAAGAATCTTCAGGGTTTGGATTCGGATCAATAAAAATATGTTGGTGATTGAAAGCGGCAAGTAATTTAATGTGCTTCGATAACAGCATGCCATTACCAAATACATCTCCGGCCATGTCGCCAATTCCAATAACAGTAAAATCTTCTGTCTGCGGATCGCGTCCCATTTCGTAGAAATGGCGTTTGACTGACTCCCAGGCTCCTCTAGCAGTGATCCCCATTTTTTTGTGATCATAACCGACTGATCCGCCTGAGGCGAAAGCATCGCCGAGCCAAAAATTGTATTCCTGCGAAATAGCATTAGCTATATCTGAAAAAGTTGCTGTTCCTTTATCCGCTGCAACAACTAAATAAGGATCATCCTCATCATAACAGATGACGTTGTCGGGCTTTACGATTGCTCCTGCTACATAGTTATCGGTAATGTCCAGCAAACCACGAATAAATAATTGATAGCAACTAATTGCTTCTTCTTGAATCTCTTCGCGTGTGCCATTAAGAGGTAAACGTTTAGGTACAAAACCACCCTTTGCGCCGCTAGGCACTATAACTGCATTTTTAACTTGCTGTGCCTTCATCAAACCTAAAATCTCAGTACGGTAATCTTCCCTACGGTCAGACCAACGCAAGCCCCCACGTGCTACTTTTCCGTGTCGTAGATGTACAGCTTCAAATTTCGGCGAATGGACAAATATTTCATATAAAGGATAGGGTTTAGGAACACCAGGAATATCTCTACTATTTAATTTGATAGAAATATAGCCCTTTAATTTGTTATTTTTATTTCTCTGATAATAGTTAGTACGAAGCGTTGAAGTAATAGCATGTACATATTGCCTAATAATTTTATCTTCATCAAGATTAGCAACCTCATCAAGATCGAGCAAAATATTATCTACTAAGGCAGCAAATTTTTCATTTCGTTTAGTTTTAATAGTTGGATCAAAACGTAACTCAAAAAGTTTTACTAGTTTTCCTGCAATAGGAGAATTATTCGTTAATGCTGTTTCTATATATTCCTGACTAAAGGTGAAGCCTATCTGTTTAAAATATTTAGCATAGGTACGCAATACGGAAACTTGACGCCAATCTAAACCAGAAGCTAAAACCAATTGATTAAAACCATCATTTTCAGCGGTGCCTGCCCAAATACTAGCGAATGCATTTTGGAATAAATCTTTAATCTCATCCAGCTCAAAATGTCCATCATGGGTATACTGGAGTGCAAAATCATTAATCCAAGTAACCTTGCCATCATCAAATTTTAAAACATAAGGTCTTTCGCTTATTGCTTTCATTCCTAAGCGTTCAATAATCGGCAAAACCTCGGATAAGGGAAGTGTATTATCATGTTGGTAGATTTTTAGGCGGAAATTATCAATGGCCTCATCCATAGGTTTGTAAAAATTCATAACTAAGGGATTATCCGTTGATAAAGCCTCCACATGTTTAATGTCATACACTGCAGCTCTAGGCGTAAAATTGGCAGAATAAGCAACTGGGAAGGCACTTTTATAGCGTGCATAAAGTCGATTAGCGATTTCTTCACCAAAGGTATCAAATAAGAAATGTTGTAAATCATCTATCCAGGTACGACCTATTTCTATTATTTTTTGCTCAATTTCCTTAAAATCCCACTGCGTTTCATCATGGGGATTCATTCGCACGATGTAATGGATACGAGCCAACACAGATTCAGTAAATAGAGTAGAAAACTCAACTTCATGAGAATGGAAATTTTCTTTCAAGATTTTTTCAATTGCTAATCTTAATTCTGTATTGTAACGGTCCCTTGGCACAAAGATGAGGCAGGATACAAAACGTCGATATAAATCAGTACGAGCAAACATGCGGATGCGTCGACGATCCTGCATGTAATAAATTCCCATCGCAATTTCAAGTAATTCATCTTCAGGGGCCTGGATTAAATCATCCCTAGGCAAGGTTTCCAGAATATTTAATAGCACTTTTCCTGCGTGACCACTTGGATTTAAATTTGAATTTTGCATTATTAATGCAATCTTGTGGCGTAAAAAAGGAATTTGCCTAGGACTTGTATTGTAAGCAGCTGAAGTATAGAGCCCTATTATCCGTAATTCCCCCACCACTTGGCCTTTTTTATTAAAACGCTTTATACCAATGTAATCAGCATGGGCACGGCGATGAACAGTGGATTCTGTGTTTGTTTTCGACATGACAAGAGCACGTGATGATAAGGTTAATTCCCTCGCCTCAGGTGTCATAGCAGATAGATTTCGTGCAGTTGATTTGCTTAAACTTTCACGTAAAAGCCCAAGGCCAGTTTCTGGCAGAGGTTGTAAGATTGTTTCCTGCCTTTTTTGTATTAATTTATATTCGCGCATGCCGAGAAAGGTAAAATGATGATCTTCAATCCAATTTAAAAAGGCAATTGTTTCAGAGGCTTCATCAGGTGCCAATACCGAAGATGCACCTTCAAGATCTTTAATCGCTGCTCTTACTTTCTCACGCATTGGCATCCAGTCTGTGTAGACAACGCGATTATCCTCCAAGACTCGTTCAAAATTCCGATGTAAATTTTCAAGAACAGAAGCATCTGTTTGTCTATCAATTTCGATAAGAATTGCTGCTTCAGGAGTAATGCCTTTTTCATTGTCTGTTCCATTTCGTGGTAAAATTTCACAAACCTGATTCTCTTTATCTCGTTTTACTCTTAAATTACCCATATGCATAATAAGATAAGAAACAACGCCAAGGCGATTGATAACCATTCGTAAAGAGTCCACCAAAAAGGGCATATCATCTGAAATAATCTCGACAACAGTATGGGTGGTTTGCCATCCATGCCTTTCATAGTCTGGATTATAGATTCGTATCTTGGTTTCGTTAGGTAACCTGTGTTGAATAAGCGACCAAAAATTGACTATAGATCCATAAAGGTCGTCGATGTCCCATTCACGTAAATCTTCCAGTGCCACAGTACCATAAAACTGACGGACAAATTGGGTGCAAAATTTTACTTGCCCACCGCTCATTTTCTGTTGCAATTTATCTACAACAGCTTCAATGATTAAATCTTTGCCCTCTTCAAATTTATATGACATTAACTCACCTCTTTGTCATGGGAAATAAATTGCCGCGCATTATATACTTGTTACAATGCTGATTGTACATTTATTTGCTTTTCATCCTATATAAATGGTTTTTAGGTATAAATTTTAAGTCATTCGATACAAACTTGAGTATCTATTAGAACCCAATTAACCAATTCAATTAAATCGTTATTGTGCATCCGAATACAACCGTGCGAACCCGGTTTGCTCAATTCGGTGGAATCTGGAGTACCATGAATATAAATAAAACGTTCCAAGCTATCCACTTCACCGCCTTTGTTGCGACCTTCTTCCAAACCATCTAGTTGTAGTATGCGCGTAAGAATCCAGTCTCGCCCGGGAAATTTTGCTGCTAATTCCTTTGTATAACTTTCTCCAGTGCATTGACGTGCGACAAGAACAGTATTTGGAGCTAGCTCAAGACCGATACGCGAGTGAATGCGATGCCAGCCTCGAGGCGTTCGTTCGCTTCCCTTTTGTTCGCCTAAACCATTTTTGCCAGTTGATACGGGATAAGACTTAAACTGTTTATCGTTCTCATAGCAGTACATCTTTTGCAAAGCAGCAGAGATAAAAATAAATTGATTGGTTAAACTATGCTTGACCATTTATTTTATTGCCACGGTTTTAGTATTTACAAATTCCAAAATGCCTTCTCGCGATAACTCTCGGCCAAAACCAGAACGCTTAATACCTCCGAAAGGTACTCTGGGATCAGAAGCTACCAAAGCATTAACAAAGCAAGTGCCTGTTTCAATTTCATGTTGGGCAATATATTCTCCTCGCACGAGGTCTTTGGTAAAGACCGCAGCACCCAAACCATAGTCACTAAGATTTGCTAACTGAATTGCCTCTGCCTCATCATAAGCCCTGATTATAGCGATTACTGGCCCAAAAAGCTCCTCATCAAAAGCAGGCATCCCTTTATGTACATTTACTAATAAAGTAGGGGGGTAATAAAATCCTTTAGAGTTTGGGATTACACCACCAACGATTAATTTAGCGCCTTGTTTTATACTTTTTAAAACTTGTTCATGGACTGTATTTCGCAAATCATCACGAGCCATAGGCCCAAGATTGGTATTTTCATCGTGAGGATCACCCATTTTATACTTAGTCATCAAAGCAATGATTTTTGTTGTTAATTCCTCACGCACCGACTCAACGGCAATGACACGTTTTGCAGCAATGCATACTTGGCCGCAATTATTAAGACGTGAATCAACAATACATTGTGCAGCTAAATCAAGATCAGCATCCGCTAGAACTAGGTAAGGATCATTGCCTCCAAGTTCCAAGACTGCTTTTTTTAAGTAGGAAGCTGCAGTGGCAGCAACACTTGCTCCTGCCTTATCGCTACCCGTTAAAGTAACAGCAGCTATATTTTTATGCGCAATAACTCTTGCGGCTAGTTCATTGTCTAAAATGAAGTGTTGGAATAAATGCTCAGGAAAACCAGCTTCAAGAAATAATTCTGCGATTAGGTTGCCAGTGCCCGTAGAAATAGGAGCATGTTTTAAGATTGCAGCATTTCCAGCCATTAGAGTCGGAACAGCAAAACGAAATACCTGCCAAAAAGGAAAGTTCCAAGGCATAATCGCAAAGATAACTCCCAGGGGTTGATAATAAACCGTAGTTTTTTTCATTTCTGTTTTAATAACTCTGGGCTGTAAGTAATGTTCAGCTTCTTCGGCATAATGCTCGCAAAGCCAGGCACATTTCTCAATCTCAGCCTGCCCAGGTTTAATCGGCTTACCCATTTCGTTTGCCATTAAAACTGCGAAATCCTCTTTATTTTCTCTTAGTAGCTTTGCCATTTTAAGCATCGCTTGTTTACGTTGCGAGAAACTTGTTTTTTTCCAAACATTGTAGGTCAAATGAGCAGCATCAATTTGCGCTGAGATTTCATTTTCATTCATGGTCAGGTATTCGTGTAAAACTGCTTCTGTTGCTGGACAAATAGTACGAATAAACATTTTATTCCCTGCCGAGTGATATTTTTTAAGTTTATCGTATCGGACAAGGGAAGCAAGTACACTCCTATTTTATTCATAAAGAGAATTATTAGAGCAATTAGAATTTCAAGCTACCAGAAACCTATGAATTCAATCTTTATATTCTTGCGTAGTTGTTTTGATTGTTGTTACTATTTTCTAATTCTGTATCATTAATTATTTTGCCCATCTATTTAGGAAGTATATGACAATAAAAATGCTAGGCTACCACCCTGCCCACTATCTGGTTGCCTGGGCAGTACATGCATTCACCGCTAGCGCTGCTTGTTTTGGAATACTTACTCTGATTAGCATTTATCAGCATGATTATGTACAAGCCTTATGGTTTATGGCTATTGCTGTGGTGATTGATGCAGTAGACGGTACCCTGGCAAGACTTGTTCGGGTTAAATCCGTACTTCCTAATATTGATGGCGCCTTGCTTGATAATATTGTTGATTATTTAAATTATGTGATTACGCCCTGCTTTTTTCTATTTGTAAAATCAGATATGTTGCCGCCTCACTTTTTATTAGTCATAATTATCGCAATAACAATTACTTCCTCTTATCAATTCTGCCAGGCTGATGCCAAAACGGCGGATCATTTTTTTAAAGGGTTTCCTTGTTATTGGAATATCGCCGTTTTTTATATGTTTATTTTTGATACTTCAATGTACACCAATGCTCTAATCTTATCGGTACTTTGTATTCTTATTTTTGTGCCAATCAAATATGTCTATCCCTCACGCCTCGATTATCTAACTGAATCTACACCTTTAAAAATAATGATGCATAGTTTTTCATTAATTTATGGCATCAGTTCTGCTGTGATACTTTGGAATTATCCCCATAGGGACTCTTTTTGGCTTGCATTATCAATAGGTTACATTGTGATGTATCTTAGCCTTAGCTTATTTCGCACTTGTTCACCGATGATCAAATCGCGTCTTAGGGCTCAAAAAGAATAAGATTTATTCACTTTTAGCGTAGTTATCATTAGAATACGTCTTTCTAATATTCTTTGAGGTTTTTCATGTCAAGTTGTAAAGCAATCATATCGATAGTTTTGATGACCGTTTTTATTAATAGCATGGCTGCAAATCTTCCACATGGTTGTGAGGTAACTGGTTTTAGTTATAAAGATAATTACCTGATTGTTAACCAAACAGGGAACCAGTCTTTTTATTTGATACAAAACCGATCTAATACACTTGTTACATTAGAGCGCTTTGAAACTCAAGAAGTTTTCATGAGCCCTCCCCTAACAGCAAAATTAGATCCTACAAGCTGGGCTGCATTTGCATCAGATGTGGAAAACTTACACTTTAAATGTGTAATTAAAGAAGACGACAATGATAAGCAAATTGATTGTGGTGAAGTTCTTGAAGTTTGCCAATATCCAAGAGTTAAATTTGCTTTAAGCAATATGGGTAATTACTGGGTGTCGATGAATAAGGCACAAGATCAAGTAATTAATGAATCAGCTAGCAAAGGAATCCTCTTACGTTGGTAAATTCTAAATTGAAAGATAGCTTCTTTCTGCTGAGTGGTATTTTTGGTTCCTGCATTCTATTTTTTGGGCTAATCCAAACTTCTCCTCAGCTTTATTACGTTATTGGCTCGACGTTACTGCTATTCACAGCCCTTCATTTCAGGATAATTTATTTTATCGCCCTGGAATTAATTATCATTGCAGGACATGCAGCTACCTTTTTGCATATTGGTACTGCTATGCAGATAGCCATGCCCTCTCTTCTTACCCTTCAATTATTTGCTTTTTATTTATTAAGCGGACAGCTTAATAATATCTTTTTGTTGATTGGAATCGCAGGGATTGCTTTTCACTCAGTAGGTTTTGCCTATGAAAATCAGTGGATATTTTTTTTCGGGAGTCTATCAATAGCAATCTATGCTTTTTATGCCTATTACAAAGGTAAAAAAGTTGCTTTATTATGGGCTATTCTTAATAGCTTGTTTACTTTAACTGCAGTTTATAAATTAATTTTTTTGATCAAAATTTAGCGTATACAACCTTGATTATGCTTCGTGCTTAGGGTCATGACATGTGGTTTACACTTAAGCACCTCGCTGCATCAAGGCTTGTTTTATTTATAACGTGTAAGTCGGCGCCTCTGGCCCGACAATAGCTTCGCGGGTAAGAAATGTCGGGCCAGGGGCGCCGACCTACGCGTTTTTTAAGTTGAACCAGAAAGGATAATCGTAATCCTGTAACGATTTCATGATAAGCCTTGATTACGCTTCGTTGGATCAAGGCTACGCCAGAAAGGAGAGTTGTATGTCGAGGACACCCTCAAATATGTTAGCTCTTGGTACTACTGCACCTGAGTTTTCTCTACGCGATGCAGTGAGCGGTAAGTTGGTTGGGTTAAAAAACAGTGAAAATACAAAAGCTACAGTGATTATGTTTATTTGTAATCATTGTCCCTTTGTTAAACATGTCAATAAAGAGCTAACACGATTAGCTAATGATTATATGAAAAAGGGAATCAAATTTATTGCGATTAACTCCAATGACATAAGGAACTATCCGGATGATTCGCCGGAAAATATGAAAATCAACGCTACTAAAGAATCTTATCCATTTCCTTATCTTTTTGATGAGACACAGGAGGTTGCTATAGCTTACCAAGCAGCGTGCACACCTGATTTTTATGTGTTCGATAAAAGTTTGCTATTGATATATCGCGGTCAACTGGATGATTCACGTCCCGGGAATAATATACCTGTAACAGGTTCTTCAATTCGTAATGTTTTGGATTGTGTGTTAGCAAATGAAGCTGTTAATCCAGAACAAAAACCAAGTCTGGGTTGTAATATCAAATGGAATGAAGAAAATAGTTTTTAGAATTTTCTTTTTTAATTTTGTTAGTATCGTAGCTCAGCGCCCTTGGCTCGACATTGGGGTAACGGGTAAGAAATGTCGGGCCAGGGGCCCGACCTACGCTTTTTCTACCTCATCCTGAACCTAGCGAAGGATCACCAATTGAAGATCCTTTCGCTAAGCTCAGGATAACGTGAGTAGCTTATTTAGCTGAAATAATTTGAACTTGCAGCTTTGCAATCACATCACTATGTACATGGATTTCTACTTCATAATCCCCAATAGAATGGAGTGGTCCATCAGGCATTACTATTTCGCGTTTGGACACTTCAATTGATTTCTCAGTGAGTGCGTCAGCAATCTCATTCGCGCTGATTGATCCATAAAGTTTGCCTTCATCACTTGCCATTGCAGCAATAACAACTGTTGTATCATTCAACTTGGCAGCTCTTTGCTCAGCATTAGACAACGATTGTTGTGCTTTCTTTTCGAGTTCAGCACGACGTTGTTCAAAACGTTCAATGTTAGTTTCAGTAGCAAATACAGCTTTATTTTGTGGAATTAGAAAATTTCGACCATAACCAGATTTAACATCAACTTTATCGCCTAAATTTCCTAAATTTCTGATTTTTTCTAATAAAATAACTTCCATCTTATTACCCCTTCTTCTCTTTCTTATCTGTCTTGAACGGCAGATATGTTCTAAAATTAAACAAACTATCCAAGGCACCTAAAATGGTATAGGCCGGTAGCATAACGAAAGGTAGTATAAATAGCGGAACTACCAATAAAACCATGTTGCCAATACCTTTAACTTTATCTTTGTCTTTGTCTTTAGCAATAATCCTAAAGGTTAAACTTAAGCCCGCAAACACATAATAAGTCGCGAGTATTGGCAAACAACTTATAGCCAAAAGATTATGCTGATAAGCGCCAATGGCTGCTATACCAAGCACACAAACCCCAGGAGCACTAGCACGGAATTCAAGCATTTCTTGCCTAAATCCACCAGGATTAAATAACCTGGACTGTATCGAGCGAGCCAAGGTTAGCGAGGCAAGAGCAGACATAGCCATGACTATTGACTGAACTCCCAGCAGGTAATGAGCTACAATTTTTTGCCTAAATTTGCTTTGATTGTTTAGCAATTCCAAAGCCGTACTATCAAAACTTTCTTTTTCATGCCCGTGAAATATCGCTTGGATATATTGAATTTGATTTGTTATAAACTCAGGTGTTAACCAATGTATCAATACTATAACCAGCAAAGCTTGTAAGACAATGACCCCCCCGGCTAGTTTCCAACTTCTTGTCGAATGTAAGACAGCGGCAGTTAAATAGCATGGGATAAATACCAAAGCGGCATTTATAAAAGCTGCATACAAGCTCTGAGTCATCAAGGACAATGTCAACAGGGCCATAAAGGCAACTAAAAAGCCTTTCAAGCCCTCTCTAAAGCCTTTACGCAAGGTTATCAGCGCTATAATTGCAGCAGCTAACCAACCTGTTAATGGTATCAAAGCTAAAACCGCAATATACACTAGGGCTTGTTTATCATTTTCTAATAGAAAACGACCTTGTTTTGATAAAAAACCGCCAAGGCGAGTCATTATTAATTATCGATGACTATCACAGTAAGGCAATAAACCCAAGAATCGCGCATGCTTAATGGCCTTTGCCATTTGTCGCTGAAAGCGGGTTTGTGTTCCCGTAATGCGACTAGGCACGATTTTGCCTGTCTCTGTAATGTAATTTTTTAACAAGTTTACATCTTTGTAATCAATCTCGCTTGAACCTTCGGCACCCAAACGACTCAATTTTTTTCGACGAAAATATGATCCTGGCATAATAATCTCCTCTTAGACGGCTGCGCGCTCATCTTTTTCTTTTTTCATTAATACGGATTGACCAGTAATCTCATGTTTTTGATTAATGATTAAATTTCTTAAAATAGCGTCGTTAAATTTGAAGGCATTTTTAAGTTCATCAAGGGCAGTTTGATTACATTCTATATTTAACAAAATATAATGTGCTTTATGTACATCTTTGATGGGATAAGAGAGTTGTCTACGTCCCCAATCTTCTTTACGATGGATTTTACCTTCGTGCTTTGTGATGATTCCTTCATAGCGCTCAACCATTCCAGGTACTTGCTCGCTTTGATCAGGATGCACCAGAAACACGATTTCATAATGTCTCATGCAAACTCCTTGTGGATAAGCCTTCCTGCGGATTACAAGTAAGGCAAGGTTTAAAAAACGAACAATATTAACTGATTTTAACAGCGGTAGCAAACGCTATTCATTATTTGAAAGTATTAGAGTTTACCTTATTTATGAAATTTCTGATTAAAGTCCTTCTGCTAGCTAAGATTTCCTGATTTTAGCTGAGCATAAAACCTTTACTCTTTGTAGTAAATTTATTGATTTTATTGAGGTCATACGATATAAGGTACTAAAAACTAAAGAGGTTTTTATATGAACATTGTCACCATCCCCTTCGAAGAGCCCCTCACTGTTTCAATCAAAGGAAGCACAATTCAAATTATTGCTTTCAAAACTTTGGAGCACGGTAATATCAAATTTGGTGTTCAGGCGCCCCGCTCAATTGAAGTTCATCGTGAAGAAATATTCAACGCTATTCGGCTAAAACAAAAGCAGAATGGAACAACTGACTAATCATTTAATCATTAAAGCGCAGGGCGCCGGATGTATTTCTCGCATAAGCGCAAAACGTAGGCAATGGGATTCAAAGTGAGCTAATTTAGCGCGCCCTCTCTTGAGGCGGTCAAATAGGTCCAATTTCCTGCTGGGATAGAACAATTACATGCCAATTATTGCTCGCTATTTTAATTTAATTACAGCAGCTATTATCTGTCTTTTATCATTTATTGCCTTGGTTATTAATCACTGTATCAGCAAGTTTCCGGGAAATGATTATTTTCCTCCTGGTGTAAGCTTATTAATTATTATTTTGGGTTTAATCTTGTTAGGTTCGTGGTTGTTCTTTGATAAAAACAGTGTTTATTTCAAAATCGCGCGAGAGCTTGTCTACTATTTTTTGGTTATTTCAGTGGTAGCGCTTGCCACAAACGCTGCACAGTTTGCCCCCTTTAATCCAATTGATAAGCACTTAGTGATTATTGATAATGCCTTAGGGATTCATTTAGAAAAAATTGTTGCTTGGATTATCACTCAACCTTGGCTAACAACAATTCTCGCTCTCAGTTACGATAGTCTTCCTTTGCAAATGACATATTTACCCATAATCCTTATTTTTGCCTGTAAATTTAGTTACCTGCGTGAATATTATGCTTTAATGCTAATTACCACTTTAATTGGCTTTGTATTTTATTATTTTTGGCCAACTATAGGGCCTGCAAGTGTATTAGCTAGCCCTTATTTCTCACCATCACAATATGCTACAGGGATTAAATTTGTGGAAATTCATAGTCGTATTCAACCATCGACAATTGAGGGTGGGATGATTGCTATGCCTTCTTTTCATGCCATTTGGGCTCTGCTTTGCCTTAAATTAGCACGCTGCTGGCCGGTGCTTTTAGCAGTACTTTTACCTCTTAATTTATTACTTATAGCTTCATGTGTTTTGCTGGGCTGGCATTATTTTATAGATTTGGTTGGTAGCTTTGTGGTTTTAATCCTAGCCTACTTTATTTATTATCGTTTCGTTGTTGTTCCTTCAAACAAAGTTAATTTAAATGTTGGGCCAGGGGGGGCTAATGATACCCCCTTAAGCGACCAGCAGGCGTAGGTCGGTGCCCCTGGCCCGACATTTCTTACCCG